>NZ_DBHIVL010000009.1:0-45250 GCF_057271695.1 Centipeda sp. (in: firmicutes) | reverse complement strand
GAAAAAATCTACGCCAATCTGACGGACTTCATTTTATCAGCGATTCCTTTATTTTCCGACAATCGTCTTCGTCTGCACCACGATCTCATCTGCGGTAAGACCAAACTGTTTGAGCAGTTCTGCTGCAGGACCGGAGTGTCCGAACTCATCGCGAACACCGATGCGATGGACGGGAACGGGCACGTGCTCCGCAACAACGGCGGCAACTGCCTCACCAAGTCCGCCGAGAATATTATGCTCCTCGACGGTCACAATTCTGCTGCATTCCTTCGCTGCACGGATCACCAACTCCTCGTCGAGTGGCTTGATCGTCGCCATATTGATGATACGCGCTTTGATTCCTTCAGCAGCAAGACGTTTCCCCGCCTCAATCGCCTCCGGCACGAGAATCCCTGTAGCGATGATGGCAACATCTGTTCCATCCTGCAGAACTTCGCCCTTGCCAACGGTGAACGAGAAGGACTCGTCATGATAGACCGGCGCTGCCGCACGTCCGAAGCGAATGTATACAGGACCTTCCATTTCGTATGCGGCGTGCACCATCTTGCGCGCCTCAACATCATCCGAGGGGCACATGACCGTCATGCCCGGGATCGTTCGCATGAGGGCGAAGTCCTCGCAGCACTGATGTGATGCCCCATCCTCACCGACGGAGATACCGCCGTGGGTTGCACAGATCTTCACGTTCAGATGCGGATACCCAATCGTATTGCGCACCTGCTCGTAAGCACGTCCCGCTGCAAACATGGCAAAGGTGGAGACAAAAGGAACAAGCCCCATCGTCGAGAGCCCCGCACCGACACCAACCATGTCGCACTCTGCAATGCCGCAGTTAAAATGACGGTTGGGGAATGCCTTCTTGAACGTCCCGCTCTTCGTGGCACCTGCAAGATCGGCATCGAGTACAACGACGTTCTTGTGCGTTTTCCCAAGCTCTACCAGTGCGTTTCCATAGCTGTCCCGTGTTGCAATTTTCTTTACATCTGCCATGCTCATGCCTCCTCAATCGTCTTACGAATCGCAGCAAGTTCCGAAAGCCCCTGCGCAAGTTCGTCATCATTGGGAGCCTTGCCGTGCCAGCCAGCGTTGTTTTCCATGAAGGAGATATTCTTGCCCTTGACCGTCTTCATCAGAATCACGGTCGGCTTTCCCGTGCCCTTGTTCGCATGGAATGCCTTGAACGCACCTTCGAGTGCCGCGAAGTCATGTCCGTCAATCGAGATGACAGCACAACCGAACGCCTCGAATTTCTTATCAATCGGTGCCGTGTTCATGACATCTGCCGTCGCACCGTCAATCTGAAGCCCGTTTACGTCCACCGTAATGCAGAGATTGTCGAGCTTAAAATGTGCGGCAAACATAGTTGCCTCCCACACCTGCCCCTCGGCAAGCTCGCCGTCACCGAGGAGAGTATAGACATTGATGTCCTTCCCGAGATACTTTGCCCCTTTTGCCATCCCTGCCGCCGTCGAAATCCCCTGCCCGAGCGAGCCCGTGGACATATCGACCCCCGGCGTGAGGTTCATATTCGGATGTCCCTGAAGGCGCGAACCGATATGGCGGAGGGTCAGGAGTTCATCCACAGGGAAAAATCCACGATTCGCGAGCGTAGCATAGAGACCGGGTGCAACATGACCCTTCGAGAGAACGAAGCGGTCACGATTCGGATCCTGCGGATTCTGCGGATCAACGCGGATCTCCTTGTTGTAGAGATAGGTAAAGTACTCCGTCGATGAAAGTGAGCCGCCGGGATGACCGCTCTTTGCTGCGTGCGTGCCACGCAAAATCCCCTCGCGCACCTTCACCGCAAAAAGTCGAAGTTCCTTCTGTTCAGCTGTCGTCATAAAACTCCTCCTCGCCCCAATCAATACATCATCATACTTATCACATTCTACCCTTTTTTCTGATTGCCTGCAAGATACACAAGGTCACATTTTTTCCGAACTGCTTACAAATAGAAAAGTCGCCCGCAAAGGGGCGACCGTGAAGGCATTGCACTGCGTTCAGATTTCCATAATGATGGGCAGAATCATCGGGCGGCGGCGTGTCTTATCGAAGAGGTAACGGCTGAGTGCATCGCGCACATTCGACTTGATCGCCGACCACTCACGTACGTTCTCATCCTCACAGCGGTCAAGCGCCTGCTGAACGCGTGCACGCGCCTCCTCCATCAGAGCCTCAGACTCACGCACATAGACGAATCCGCGCGATACGATGTCAGGGCCTGAGACCACGCGGTTGTTCTGTCGGTCCATTGTCACGACAATGATGAGAATACCATCCTGCGAGAGCTGACGACGGTCGCGCAGGACGATGTTGCCCACATCGCCAACGCCAAGACCATCGACCATGACCATGCCGGACTGGACACGCCCAACAACCTGCCCTTTTTCCTTCGTAAACTCGAGAATCTGCCCGTTCTCACTGATGAAAATATTTTCCTTTGGCATCCCGAGCTCACGTGCAAGACTTGCATGCTGAACAAGATGGTGATACTCGCCGTGAACAGGCATAAAGAATTTCGGACGCACAAGGTTGTGCATGAGCTTTAGTTCCTCGCGGCTGCCGTGTCCCGAAACGTGGATGCCCTTGTCGCGGCCGTAGACAACATTTGCACCGAGCTTCATGAGATTGTCCACCGTCTTGGAGACCAGCTTCTCATTGCCCGGAATCGGCGTTGCCGAGATAATGACCGTATCGCCCGGCACAATCGTAATCTTGCGGTGATCGGACGCCGCCATACGAGAGAGCGCAGACATCGGCTCCCCCTGACTGCCCGTCGTCACAATGACGATCTGCTCGGGGCGGAAGTTGTTGACCTCGTCGATGCCGATGATCGTCCCTTCCGGCGCGTTCAGATAGCCGAGTTCGAGGGAAATGCCGACCACATTCTCCATACTGCGTCCGAGAACGGCAACGCGGCGCTTGTACTTCACCGCTGTATCGATGACCTGCTGGATGCGGTGTACGTTCGAAGAGAATGTCGCAACAATGATGCGCCCACGCACGTTGTGGAATGACTTGTCAAACGCCGCACCAACCGTGCGCTCGCTTGCCGTATGCCCCTCACGCTCCGCGTTCGTACTGTCCGCAAGAAGGAGTAGAACCCCCTTGTTGCCGAGATCGGAGAAGCGGCGGAAGTCCGTCATCTGTCCATCGACCGGCGTATAGTCGAGCTTGAAGTCACCCGTGTGGACAATCATGCCCACGGGTGTTTTAATCGAGAGCCCAACTGCATCCGGGATTGAGTGGTTCACGCGGATAAACCCAACACTAAAGCAGCCGGTATTGATGATATCCCCCGCCATCACCGAGTGCAGATTGCTCGAATCCACACCGTTTTCCTTGAGACGCCCCTCGAGAATGCCGAGCGTCAGCCGCGTCCCATAGACGGGTACAGGGATCTGCTTCATGACATAGGGCAACGCGCCGATATGATCCTCATGCCCGTGCGTGAGAACAATCGCTTTCACCTTGTCCCTGTTTTCGATCAAATAGGTAATATCCGGAATGACGAGGTCAATGCCGAGCATATCCTCCTCCGGAAACATGAGCCCGGAGTCGACCACAAGAATCTCATCATCCACACGGATGGCAGTCATGTTCTTTCCGATCTCGCCCAAACCGCCAAGCGGTATGACCTGTACCTTCTGCACATTTTTTCCATGATTGCCATTACGATTTAACGACAAAAAACACACCTCCGTAAAATATGGGACATCTGCATTGCGTCCCTCTTATCAAATTATGCTCATCCATTCGATCATGAAATCAGAATTCATCCACACGAAAATACAGCGACCAGAGGAAATTACCTCCATTGTCGCCACACGGGAAAACGCCGTTTTCGTTCGTGTTGCTGTGAAAAATACGACCGCACAGCAATGCCGAAAACTGCAAGAAAAATGATCCGATCCATTCACTTAGCCGTTATTTTACCATTCCAAAGCCGACAATGCAAATAAAATTTATCATCACACAAAAAAGGCACTCCCCGAATTATGCAGGGAATGCCCAATGTTTCAAAAGCAATCAGAAACGCATCGTCAGACCGACACCAATGCCGTTCTCACGGCTGCCGTGATCCGGCTTAAAGTTATGGTAGTTCAGATTGAAATCCAAATTTGCAATCAAAGATTTGTTCAGCCCCACCTGAGTCTCGTTGAAGTCCTTGCCCGCAATATAGGATGCATAGGCATTGAACCCCAGCACCGTCGGCGTACTGAGACCAAGTCCTGCAAAGACGTTGTTCTCGCTTGCCTGCTTCATATTCCAACGATAGCCGCCGAGCAGACGGATATTCTGATCGAGGACATTGTACTGCAAATAGGCATCCTTCGGATTGCCATACTCGTCACGATCATTGCGTGCCACACCGACGGTGATCTCATCCGTCGCCTTATGCTCGATGTAGGCCTCCTTCGTTCCGACTCCGACTGCCGTATCATGTGTGCCAAGATGGTTCAGCGGAGCTGCCATCGCAGCCGAGGAGACAGACAGAGTGATCGCTGCAGCCAGAACTGCGTATTTCTTCATCGTAATTCCTCCTTTCGGATATATTTGTATTATCCACTGAAAATATTGGAAATATATTATTTTCTATTTAGGATACAATGAATTTTCAAGCGTTGGTGACAAGTGCTCAGAAAATTTTCTGCTTTTGCTCCCATGCGGAGACAATGCGTGCCTCCTCCGCGATCAGATCACGTGCCGCCGCAAGCTGCATTTCCACCTGCTCGTACGAGGTGCCGCCGTAAGAGTTCCGATATGCAACGCAGTTCTCGGGACGGATTGCCTCATACACATCTTCCGCAAAGAGTGTGGAGAGTTTCTGATAATCCGCGAGCGGCAGATCAGAAAGCCAGATGCCGCGTTCGATGCAGAGCGCGACCGCCTGTCCCGAGACGCTGTGTGCCTGACGGAACGGCATTCCCTTACGCACAAGATAGTCCGCGAGGTCGGTCGCATTCGAGAAGTCCGCCGCGACGGCATGACGCATGACATCCGCACGCACCTTCATCCCACGGACAAGCTGTGCGTAGACGGCAAGGCTGAACTTCACCGTGTCAATGGTGTCAAACAGCCCCTCCTTATCCTCCTGCAAGTCCTTGTTATAGGCAAGCGGGAGCCCCTTGACCGCCGTGAGCATCGCCATGAGATGACCGACAACGCGCCCCGTTTTGCCGCGCACGAGTTCGGAGACATCAGGGTTCTTCTTTTGGGGCATCATGGAGGAGCCTGTGCAGTGTGCATCGTCCAGCTCGACAAAGGAGAATTCGCGCGAGCACCAGAGGATGATCTCCTCCGAGAGACGTGAGAGATGAACCATGAGGATGGATGCCGCAGAGAGGAATTCAAGAATGTAGTCACGGTCGCTGACCGCATCCAGACTGTTCGTATAGATGCGCTCGAAGTTCAGCCGTTTCGCGACAAAGGCTCGATCGATCGGCAGTGTCGTTCCTGCAAGGGCACCTGCGCCGAGCGGCATGATATCCGTCCGCGCATATACTCCTTGAAACCGCTCAAAGTCACGCACGAGCATACCAAAATATGCCATAAGGTGATGGGCAAAGAGGATGGGCTGCGCACGCTGCAGATGCGTGTAGCCCGGCATGATGACCTCCTTGTTCGCCGTCGCTGATTCGACAAGTGCGTGTTGAAGTTCCCTGATACGATCCAACACGTCCACAACAGCGTGCCGCACAAACATATGCGTATCAAGTGCCACCTGATCGTTGCGGCTGCGTGCCGTATGAAGACGACTGCCTGCCTCCCCAATCGCATCTGTAAGGCGTTTTTCGATATTCATGTGGATGTCTTCGAGTTCGACACTGAACGCAAAATCTCCGCGCTCGATCTGCGCGAGGATGTCACGCAGCCCCTTCTCAATCGCCGCACGATCCTCCTCGGAGAGAATACCAACCTTTGCCAGCATGGCAGCATGTGCAAGCGAACCTGCAATATCCTCGCGGTACATCCGACGATCGAACTGAATGGAGGCTTGGAACTCGTTGATCATCTCATCGGTTGTTTTGGAGAAACGACCGCCCCAGAGCTTTTCGCTCATTTATTCAGTCCCTCCTGCATGAGTGCACGCACCTTGAGCGGCAGACCGAAAAGATTGATGAAGCCGCCTGCATCTGCCTGATTGTAGACATCGTCATGCTCGAACGTGACGAACTCCTGACTGTAGAGCGAATACGGCGACGTTGCACCTGCAGAGATGATATTGCCCTTGTAGAGCTTGAGGCGTACCTCGCCCGTCACGGTCTCCTGTGTGCTGTCCACGAACGCGGCAAGTGCCTCGCGCAGCTGGCAGAACCACATGCCGTCATAGACGAGCTCACCGTAGCGGATCGCCATTCCCTCCTTGTAGTGATAGGTTGCACGGTCGAGGCAGAGGTACTCGAGTTCACGATGCGCATAGTAGAGAATAGAGCCGCCCGGATTCTCGTAGACACCACGCGACTTCATGCCGACGAGACGATTCTCGCAGATATCGACGATACCGACACCGTTTCGCGCACCGATTTCGTTGAGTTTCGTCAAGAGTTCGACTGCACCGAGTTTCTCGCCGTTGACAGCAACGGGAATCCCCTTCTCGAATGAGATGGAGACGTATTCCGGCGCATCCGACGCATCCTCGGGTGCACAGGAGATGAGGAACATGGAGTTCTTCGGCTCGTTCGCGGGATCCTCAAGATCAGAGCCCTCATGAGAGAGATGCCAGATGTTGCGATCCATACTGTACGTCTTGTTCTCCGTCGCAACGGGGATGCCGTGTTTTTTTGCGTACTCGATCTCAGCCGTACGGGAATCGAGATCCCACTCGCGCCACGGGGCGATGATCTGGAGGTTCGGTGCGAGTGCCTTCACGGTCAGCTCGAAGCGTACCTGATCGTTGCCCTTGCCCGTTGCTCCGTGCGCGATTGCATCCGCACCCTCACGCTTTGCGATATCGACGAGTGCCTTTGCAATCACGGGACGCGCAAACGATGTACCGAGCAGATACTTGCCCTCGTAGACAGCCCCCGCCTTGAGTGTCGGCCAGACATACTCCTCAAGGAACTCCTTCGTGAGATCGACGATGTGCACCTTCGACGCGCCGGAGGCAAGTGCCTTGTCATGCACGGGATCGAGTTCCTCCCCCTGCCCGACATCTGCACAGACAGCGATGACCTCGCAGTTGTCATAGTGTTCCTTCAGCCACGGGATGATGACCGACGTATCAAGACCGCCGGAATATGCCAGAACTACTTTTTTGATCTGCTTTGCCATGTTTGAAACATCTCCTTAGAAATATAAATCAGTCACCCATAACGAGTGCCATGATTGCCTTTTGGACGTGGAGGCGGTTCTCCGCCTCATCAAAGATCACATCGGCGAAATCCTCAAAAACCTCCTCCGTGATCTCCTCTCCCCGATAGGCGGGCAGACAGTGCATCACGATGCAGCGTGCGTCAGCGGCATCGACAAGTGCACGGTTGACCTGATAGGGACGAAACACCGCCGTACGCGCGTCGTGTTCCGCCTCCTGCCCCATGCTTGCCCACGTATCCGTGACAATGACATCTGCCCCCTGCACAGCTTCCACAGGGTTTTGCGTGATTGTGACCGTCGCTCCCGTTGCTGCTGCGTCCGCCTTTGCATTTACAACAACCTCGGTATTTGGCTCATAGCCCTCAGGGGTCGCCGCAGCGAAGTGCATACCGACCTTTGCCGCCGCATACATGAGCGAATGCGTCATATTGTTGCCGTCGCCGACGTACGCCATCTTGAGACCCGCGAGATTCTTGCCCTTGTACTCACGAATCGTGAGCAGATCGGTGAGTGCCTGACACGGGTGCAGGAGGTCACTGAGCGCGTTGATGACCGGAATATCCGCATAGCGAGCCAACTCCTCAATACGCTCATGCCCATAGGTACGGATCATAATACCGTCGAGATAGCGCGAGAGCACGCGCGCCGTGTCCTTGATCGGCTCGCCGCGCCCAAGCTGCAGGTCGCGGCTGCTGAGAAAGAGAGCCTGTCCGCCGAGCTGGTACATCCCAACCTCGAACGACACGCGTGTTCGTGTCGAGGATTTCTCAAAGATCATGCCGAGCGTCTTGCCCGCAAGCAGTTTATGCGGAATACCCGTCTTCTGCTTTGCCTTGAGATCAGCAGCAAGCGTTAGGATCTCCTCCACATCGGCCGCACTCAGCTCATGAATAGAGAGTAAGTCCATGCCCTTGTTCATCATAATCCCCCTCGGTCACATATGTCAAGGATACAGCGATCCAATACACGGATGAGTTCATCCACTTCATTCTTCGTAAAGATCAGCGGTGGGATAAAGCGCAGGACATTCCCTGCCGTGCAGTTGATAATAACGCCCTGCTCCAACATCCGTCGAGCGATTGCCGCCGCATCCTCATTCCTCTGCATCTCCATACCGAGGATCAACCCTGCACCGCGCACCTCCGCGATGTGTGCTGGATATTTGCTCTGCAAGTCCGTGAGTGCCTGTTTGAAATGCGTGCCCACGTCCCGCACACCTGCGAGAAAACTATCATTTGCAACCGCATCAAGCACGACATTTGCCGCCGCGCACGCAAGCGGATTCCCACCGAACGTCGACCCGTGATCGCCCGCGTGAAATGCCGCCGCGACCTTCTCCGTGACGACAAACGCGCCGATTGGAACACCGCCCGCAAGCCCCTTTGCAAGCGTCACGATGTCGGGGGTGACACCGCAGCTCTCATAGGCGTAAAAACTGCCCGTGCGCCCCATGCCCGTCTGGATCTCGTCGAAGATCAGGAGCGTGTCATACTTGTCACAGAGTGCCCGTACCTGCTGCAAATATCCGTCCGCAGGAGTACGCACGCCGCCCTCACCCTGAATCGGTTCGAGCATGACCGCCGCCGTATTCTCGCTCATCTGTGCTTCGAGTGCCGCAATGTCGTTGAACGGTACATAATCAAACCCCTGCGGCAGCGGCGCGAAGCCGTTGTGAAACTTCTCCTGTCCCGTTGCGGTCAGGGTCGCGAGCGTACGCCCGTGAAAGCTGCCCAGAGCCGTGATGATCTCCGACTTCTCGGAATGGATCATATGCCCGTATTTACGCGCTGCCTTGATTGCCCCCTCGTTCGCCTCCGCGCCCGAGTTCCCGAAGAACACCTTGCCGCCTGCCGTGAGTGCTGATAACTTTGCCGCCGCATCTGCCTGCGGCTCGGTATAGTAGAGGTTCGACACATGGATGAGACGCTTTGCCTGTTCGGCAATTGCATCCACGAGCGGCGCATAGTTATGCCCGAGCACGTTGACTGCAATGCCGCCCAGTGCATCCAGATACTTGCGCCCGTTCACATCCCATACATACGAACCTTCCCCGTGGTCGAGGACAATCGGATAACGGGAAAATACCGGCAAATAGCTCGCCGCATCCCGTGCCATAATTTCATGTTCGTTCTTCATGCTCGCTCCTGCCTACGGAAGCACCATTGTGCCGATACCGCGTGAAGTAAAGATCTCCAAAATAATCGAATGCGCCAAACGCCCGTCGATAATATGCGCCTTATGCGCCCCCGCCTCAAGCGCACGGAGACACGCTTCCACCTTTGGGATCATACCGCCCTCGATGACACCGCTGCGGATGTATTCCCTTGCCTCGTCCATACACAGCTGGGAGATCAGGCTTCCTTTGTCCGCGAAATCCTTGTAGACCCCCTCGACATCCGTAAGGAGCAGCATTTTCTCCGCGTGCAGTGCGCCCGCAATCTCCGCCGCAACATAGTCGGCATTGATGTTGTAGATTTCCCCATGCTCACCCATGCCGATGGGCGCAATGACGGGGACGTAGCCTTGGTTCAAAAGATCGGTGATGAGTCCCGTGTCAATCTCCGTGACCTCGCCGACATAGCCGATATCGACCTGGTGTGCCGTATCGTTTTCATACACCGTGGCGAGCTTCTTCTGCGCCTTGATAAGCCCTGCGTCCTTCCCACTGAGTCCGACAGCACGCACGCCGCGCAGATTGAGCAGCCCAACGATCTCCGAGTTCAGCTTGCCGTCGAGCACCATCTCGGCGATCTCCACCGTCTCTTCATCCGTCACGCGAAGCCCAGAGACAAACGTGGATTCCTTTCCAACCTTCTTGAGGAATCCTGTGATCTCGGGGCCTCCTCCATGCACGAGAATCGGACGAATCCCGACGAATTTCATCAATGCCACGTCGCGCATGACATTTTCCTTGAGCGCGTCATTGATCATCGCGTTCCCGCCGTACTTGATAACGACGGTCGTCCCGTAAAATTCCTGGATGTACGGGAGCGCGTCTACGAGAATCTCCGCCTTGTCCTGATCGGAATACATCGAATCCCTCCCTCAGGTGTGATACTCACCGTTGATCTTCACATATTCATAGGAGAAGTCACATGTCCAGACCTTTGCCTCCTCCGTGCCATCCTTGAGGTCAATTTCGACAACAATATCGTGCGCCGTCATCACCGCACGCAGCGCATCCGCATCGTATGATGCTCCCATACCATCAACATAGACAGGAATGCCCCCAAACTTCACCGTCGTGTGATTCGGATCCATCGGCACACCCGCATAGCCAACCGCGCAGATCACACGTCCCCAATTCGGATCTTCGCCGAAGAATGCAGTCTTGACGAGTGGGCTGTTTGCGACACTCATGCCGACCGTTTTCGCATCGGCAAACGACGCTGCCCCCTTTACATGAACGGTGATGAACTTGGTCGCGCCCTCTCCGTCCGCTGCAATCTTTTCCGAGATGCCCTGACAGAGTGCGAGCAGAGTCTCCTTGAACGTCTCGTAGTCCGCATTCTTTTCCGTAATCTTCGGATTTTCCGCCGCACCGTTGGCAAGGACAATAGCCATGTCATTCGTGCTCATATCGCCGTCGATCGAGATCATATTGAGGCTGTGCTCAATGACCTCTGACAGCACATCCTGCAGGAGCACGCCGTCGATATCCGCATCCGTTGTAATAAAGCAGAGCACCGTCGCCATATCGGGGCGAATCATGCCCGAGCCCTTTGCGATAATACCGAAACGAACTTCCTTGCCGCCGATCATAACGGAGGTTGCCCCTGCCTTGGAATAGGTATCCGTCGTGATGATTGCATTGCCCGCATCCACGCTGCCATCCGCAGAGAGTGCCTTTACAGCCGCATGAATCCCCTGCTCCACCTTGTCCATCGGGAGAAGCTGACCGATGATACCCGTCGACCCGACAATGACATCCGCTGACGTGCAGCCGAGCGCATCTGCTGCGATCTTCTGCATGGCGGCGGCATCCGTTTCGCCCTGCACGCCGGTGCACGCATTCGCACAGCCCGCATTTGCGACGATGGCATGCGCCGTATGTGTCGCGACAACCGCCTTCGAGACGTGCACGGGAGCTGCTGCAACGGCGTTCTTCGTAAACGTGCCCGCAACGGCGGCTTCCTTTTTCGTATAGATCACGGCAACATCGAGATTGCCGCTCTTCTTAATCCCCGCCTTGACCCCTGCTGCCTGAAACCCCTTCGGATAGGTAACGCCCATCTTTGCACTTGCTTCGCTAAACATATATATTCCTCCGTTCACTTACGAAACCACTCTACGGATACATGGGCACGAGATCGAGCCCCGCACGTTCATCCAGACCAAATGCAATATTCATATTCTGAATCGCCTGTCCCGCAGCCCCTTTGACCAGATTGTCGATGGCTGAGAAGACGATCACACGATGCGTGCGCGGGTCGATATGCCACGCAATATCACAGTAGTTTGTACCACGCACATACTTCGTTGCGGGGTATGCACCGCGCCCAAGCAATCGTATAAAATATTCATCCGCATACATTTTTTCATAGGCGGCATCGACATCCTCTGCCGCACCCCCCTCGCACAGCGTCGCGTAACAGGTCGCTAGAATGCCGCGTGAGATCGGTGCAAGGTGCGGCGTAAAGTTGATGGTGACGGAAGCCCTCCCCATCTCGGCAAGTGCCTGCTCAATTTCCGGTGTATGGCGATGCGATACGGCACCGTACGCTGTAAAGCTGTCATAGAACTCCGGATAATGCGTGCTCTCCTTCGGAGATCGTCCCGCTCCCGATACGCCGGACACCGCATCGACAAGGATGGAATCGAGCTGCACCAGATGCGCTTTGACAAGCGGAGCAAGCGCGAGAATGCTTGCTGTCGTATAGCATCCGGCATTCCCAATGATCCGCGCCGTCCGCACCTGCTCACGGTAGAGCTCCGCCAGACCATAGGCACGATCCGCATGAGTGTCACAATGCGCCACATGATACCATGCTTCGTAGACAGCGGTATCTGCAAAACGATAGTCCGCTCCGAGATCAATGATGCGTACAGGGCACGCAGAAACCTCCTGCGCAATCTTCATTGCGTGTCCATGCGGAAGTGCAATGAAGAGCACGTCACTGTCCTCAGCGATGCGCCTTACATCCTCCATTGATTCGAGTTGATTCTCATAAATATTCCTCAAATGTGGATAAAGTTTCGATATGTGTTCCCTTGTGTGCCGCTCCGATGTCAGGTGTGCAACCTCAACATACGGATGACCATGCAGTAGACGAATCAGCTCTTCGCCCGCATATCCGGATGCTCCGACAACACTTGCCTTCATGCTGCTCCCTCCATTCCATTTGTAAAAGGATTTTATAAATATACATCTTTATTGCATATTTTTCAAGTCCTTTTGTTAAAAAATTGCCGGTTTCACAGTCATTCAAAAAATGATCTGTAAAACCGGCAAAAATCATCGTTTTGGATTCATGTCCCTGCGGCGCAGAACGCGTGCGCCTTTCGTATCCAGACGCAGGTGCAGTGGACGCGCCTCAATTTCATGGGCACGGAAGGCATCCTGCATGGCCGCTGCAACCGTCTCCGTACACTTGCGGTGTTCAGGAACAAAAGCGATCAGGCAGGGGCCTGCTCCGCTCAAGGCAGCTCCATACGCCCCCGCCTTCTTAGCCGCAGCAAAGACATCAAACATCCCCGGGATGAGCGGAGCACGGTAGTTTTGGTGAAGCGCATCAGCAAACACATTTTCGAGATGCTTCTCCGAGCCGCGTGCGAGAGCCGCAACCATCATTGCCGCATGGCTGATATTGAACACGGCATCCTTCATCGGAACTTCAGACGGCAGTATCTGCCGTGCGGATTTCGTCGAAAGATAGAAGTCCGGCACCATAACGACAAGGCGCAGGAAGATGCGGGGCAAAAAGGAAAAGCACTCCACATGACCATCCGTCACCGTATTCACCGTAAATCCGCCATAGATCGCGGGTGCGACATTGTCGGGATGTCCCTCGATATCGGTTGCAAGCTGCAGGAGATCATCGCGGCTGAACGGACTGTCAATCAGTGCATTTGCTGCCGTGAGTCCCGCGACAATCGCCGTCGCACTGCTCCCAAGTCCCCGTGAAAGAGGGATACGGTTACTCATCCGAATCCGTGCACCCTGAAACTCATCCACACGCCCCGCACGCTCCAGAAGATACTGAATGGATTTCCACACAATATTGCGTTCGTCCCCCGGAATATATGCCGCACCCTCACCACGCGCTGAAATATGAAGCCCAGGCTCATGCGTGAGTGTCAGTGTCATCTCATTGTAGAGCGTACAGGCTATGCCAAGTGCATCAAAACCCGGACCGAGGTTCGCGCTCGTCGCCGGAACACGAACCCGTACGGAGCGTTCGCTCATAACAAATCCTCCTGTCCGTCCGCAACGCGGATCAGGCTTCGCACCTCACGCACGACGGGAAGTGCCTGCAATTTCTCCACGGCATCGGAGGCAGCCGCATGGGTCACCACATGGGTCACGGCAACGATCTCTGCATCGCCCTCCTCCGTCCAGCGCGCCTGAATCACGGATTTTAGGCTGACCCCCGCACGTCCAAAGGTCGTTGCAATCTCGCCGAGAACCCCCGGCTCATCCGCAACAACGAGACGCAAATAGTAAGAGGACTTTGTCTTTTCCACAGGGCAGAGCTTCTTTTTCTCTCCAACCTTGTACTTCATCCGCCCCGTTGTTCCGGAGACAATATCACGCGCAATCTCGATGATGTCTGCAACAACCGCCGATGCGGTCGGCAGAGAACCTGCGCCGCGCCCGTAGAACATCGCGTCACCGAGCACATTGCCGCGCACAAAGATGGCATTGAACACACCGTTCACTGCGGCGAGCGGGTGCGTCTTCGGCAGGAATACGGGGTGTACGCGGACATCAATTCCCTCCTCTGTATTGCGTCCGACGGCAAGGAGTTTGATGACATAGCCGAGATTGAGTCCGTATTCAATATCGTCCTCGGTGATGTGCGAGATGCCTTCCACGGAGACATCCTCAAAGCCAATGATTGTATCGAAGGCGAGCGAGGCAAGGATTGCCGCCTTGCGCGCCGCATCCAATCCGTCCACATCCGCCGACGGATTCGCCTCCGCATAGCCCTTTTCCTGTGCGCGGCGCAGAACGGCATCGTAGCTGACGTGTTTTTCTGTCATCTTCGTCAGCATATAGTTCGTCGTCCCGTTGACAACGCCCATGATCTCCGTGATGCTGTTCGCCGTCAGACATTCCTTCAGCGGTTTGATGATCGGAATGCCGCCGCCCACACTCGCCTCGTAGAGGAAATCCACGCCACTTGCGTCCGCTGCGGCATAGAGCTCGGAGAGATGCTCGGCAATAACATCCTTGTTCGCCGTGACGACGTGCTTTCCTGCCGCCATTGCACGCAGCATATAGTCTTTCGCCGGGACAAGGCCGCCCATAACCTCGACAACAACGGAGATTTCCTCGTCATTCAGAATTTCGTCGAAGTTATCGGTCAAGGCAATTCCATCCAGTTCCGCGCGATGCTTCTTTGCATCGCGCACGAGAATCTTCTTGATTTCAATATGTGCTCCGCAGCGTCCCGTAATCATGTCCGAATTCATGGACAGCGTACGCACGACACCGGAGCCTACCGTCCCCGCTCCGAGAAGTGCAATCGTGATCGTATTCACAGAATCTCATCCCCCATTTCAAGGACACACTGATACAGCGACATTTGTCCGATGAGTGCCGACGTTTTCATATTTCCTCAAGCCTGTCCAATGACCTCGAGTTTTTCCACACCGTCGACCACATCCACCCTTTCCAGCAGCGTCTGCAAACCGTTGTGCAGTTTTGCCGTTTCGAGGGAGATGTTCACTGTCGCAGCTCCACGTGCAGGGAGGCCCTGATCGATGGTCATGACATTGCCGCCCTCCTCCGCAATAACCTGCAGAACCGCCTGCAATGTACCGCGCCGATGGCGGAGCAGCATAGAGAGTGTGACAATTTTATCGCGCGTCGCTTCAAAGAAGGAATACACATAATCCTTGTACTTGTAGTACGCGCTGCGACTGAGATTTGCCTTGACAACAGCCTCGTTGACCGTACGCACTTCTCCGCTATTGATGAGTTCCTTTGCGAGGATAGTCTTTTTGATTGCCTTTGGCAAAATCTCCTCACGAACAAGATAAACTCCTGTCATATCAATTTTCATGAGCAACTCCTTCAATGGATAGAAAGGCTTTTATAACAACCTAAGTATATCATATGTGAAAGAAATCACCAAATAGCAGCACACACTAAATTTTATTTTCCGTCCCATTCATCAGCCGCTTGATGTTCTCACGGTGACGCACAATGACAAGCAGTGCCGCAATCACGGTGAACACAATGTATTCCATTGGATAAGAAAAAAATGCCGCAAGAAGGGGTGTCAAAAATCCCGCCACGACAGAACCAAGCGAAACATAGCGTGTCATATAAACAATCGCAAGCCATACGGCAAATACAAGCAGGGTCACATTCCCCATCAGCATGGTCAGAACGCCAAGCGAAGTGGCAACGCCTTTGCCACCGCGAAAGCGTAGGAAAATCGAAAAACTGTGTCCGATGATGGCAAGAAGTCCGCCAAGAATCGCCGCGAGCGGCGTACCGACAAGGGACAGCCCGAGCAGCACGCCCGCCTGTCCCTTGAGGCTGTCCGCAAGGAAGATGATGATGCCTGGCACTTTACCGAGCGTACGCCACGCATTCGTTGCACCGATATTGTGACTCCCATATTTGCGCAAGTCGGTATGCCAGAAGAGTTTCCCGAGAATCAACCCGCTCGGAATCGAGCCGATCAGGTAGGCCAGAATGCCCGCCAGAAGATAGTCGACCATCACTCTTCCTCCTTACGTGCGCGCACGACAAGGCGCAGCGGTGTTCCCTCAAAGCCGAAGCTCTCGCGCAGACGATTCTCAATGAAACGCAGATAGGAGAAATGCATGAGTTCCGGATCGTTTACGAATACGATGAAGGTCGGCGGTGCGATCCCAACCTGCGTGACAAAGAGAATTTTGAGCTGCTTTCCCTTCTTCGTCGGCGGTGGATTGACCGAGACGGCATCGCGAATTAGCTCGTTAAGCACACTTGTCTTGATGCGCATAGACTGTTGCTCCGCAACATATTTGACAAGCTCCGTCACACGCTCGACACGCTGTCCCGTGAGTGCCGACGTATAGAGTACGGGCGCGTATTGGAGGAATCCCAACTTCTCACGCAGATCGTCCGTGAAGCGCAGCGTCGACTTATCATTCTTCTCGGGGAAAATATCCCATTTATTCACAACAATGATAACGCCCTTGCCGGATTCGTGGACATAGCCCGCGATCTTCGTATCCTGCTCCAGAATGCCCTCAGCAGCATTGATGACCATGAGGACGACGCCCGCGCGGTCAATGGCGCGTAGGGAGCGCATCACACTGTACCGCTCCACGGGCAGGCTAATCTTCCCCTTGCGGCGCATCCCCGCCGTATCAATGAGAAGATACTTCGCCCCATCCCGCGTAAAGTGCGTGTCAATTGCATCGCGGGTCGTCCCCGGCACATCACTGACAATGACACGCTCCTCACCGAGCAGACGATTCACCAGCGAGGATTTGCCTACATTCGGACGTCCGACCACGGCGATCGCGATCTCATCCGACTCCACGGACTCTTCCGCTTCCTTCGGAAACGCCGCAACAACAGCATCCAACAAGTCGCCGAGATTCATTGCATTCGATGCCGAAATTGGAATCGGATCACCCAAACCAAGTGCGTAGAAATCGTAGATCAGATCCTCACGCTCAAAGCGGTCAATCTTGTTGACCGCAAGAATCACGGGTTTTTGCGTACGACGCAGAAGACGTCCGACCTCTTCATCCGAAGAAGTCAGCCCCGCACGCCCGTCGACGAGGAAGAGAATGACATCCGCCTCCTCCATCGCCAGTTCTGCCTGACTGCGCATCGAGCGGAGGATGTGATCGCTCTCGTCGAACTCAATACCTCCTGTGTCAATGATGGTAAACTCATGGTTCAGCCACTCCGCGTCCATATAGATGCGGTCACGCGTCACGCCAGGCATGTCATCAACGATCGACACACGCTTCTTTCCAATCTGATTGAACAGTGTCGATTTGCCGACGTTCGGCCGTCCAACGACCGCCACGATGGGTTTGCTCATCGTCTTCACTCCTCTCATGAATCCTTCAACGTGCAGCGGCGGTTTTTGTATACCCCGCATTGCTCTGCCATGTGTAGCCCCCGCTCGGACGCTCGCGATGATAGCCGCCCCATGCAGCAAGTGCCTCACGATAGTCACGCCCCGTCGCCACAGGTTCGATGCGAAGATGAGGAAACTCCCTGCGCATGGCATCAAGAGAAATGTCGTCCAGAAAGACATCCTCCCCCTCGCGCAGCGCGGAAGCGGGAATCAGAACCCCATCCACAGGATGCTCAAAGGCACGCAGCGCGGCAATCAAATCACGTCCCGTCAAAAGTCCCGAGACATTGACGGTCGCGCCAAAATGCACATTTTCAACAGGCAGAACATGAATGCGTTGTCCTGCGGGGTCAAGCTCGCGCGCTAGCTGCTCCATCACAGGAGCAACGGCAGTACCGCTCATAACCACAAGTCGTGTTCCCTCGTCATACAATGGGTGCTCGAAGTGTGACCAGTCCTCGATAAAATTTCGTGTGAGTCCAATGCCGTTGTCCAGCTGCGGAAAACCGTCATACATCTCAGCAGGCGGAACCTCACGCCCCGCGAGAAAGTAGAACTCATCTCCCAAATAGATGAAGGTTCTCCCCTCCTCTTCGCGCATTCGCAGCTGCCACTGTTCCACCTGGTCGATCACACGCGCAGCCCCCGCACGATCAAACTGGACAAGCGGGAACGGATCCGTGCGGTGCTTTGTCAGCCCCACAGGCACAATCGCAAGGGAGAGTGCATGGGGGCGACGGCTCGTAATGTCGCGTATCGTGCGCTCCAGTTCCTCGCCATCGTTCAATCCATAGCAAAGAACCACCTGTGTATGATAGTCTGCCCCCGCATTCTCCAGTTTCGTCAACTGCCCGAGAATATCCGCCGCTCCCTTATAGCGCAGCATTTCGGCACGCAGAACAGGGTTCGTGCACTGAACGGAAACATAAAGAGGTGACAGGTGAAAACGCTCGATGCGCGAAAAATCCGCTGCTCCCATATTCGTCAGTGTCACAAAATTTCCATAGAGAAAGGAAAGACGATAGTCATCATCCTTAACAGAGAGGCTGTGGCGCATATCCGGAGCAATCATATCGACAAAGCAAAAATAACAGTGATTCGCGCAGGGACGAATCCCATCAAAGACCGCACGCTCAAATTCCACGCCGAAGTCCTCGTCATAGTCCTTATCGAAGGCAATGAGCTCCTGTTCTCCATCAGCATGCTCGACAAGAAGCTCAATCTCCTCGTCCGCCATCGCAAAGCTGAAATCAATGATATCACGCAGGGGCATATCATTGACCGAAAGGATCTTATCTCCCGGCACGAGTTCCAACTCCTCTGCGACGCTTCCCTCCAAAACACGCAGAATAACTCCCGGATACGTTTTTCCCATATGCCCCCTCCTTTCCATGAAAAAGGAGTGATATACATCACTCCTTTTTGGTTCCTATAAAGTTATTGGCAGGAAGCCTTACTTCAGCCAGTCGAGATGTGCCTCAACCTGGCCTTCCGTATTCTCGCTCGCCTCTGCCTTCTCAGCCTGATGCTCGTCCACATACTTCTTGATGTCCGCATTGTCCGCGTCACGCTTCGCCTTGGTGATCGAAAGCGAAATGCGCTTGCGCTTCGTGTCGATACGGAGCACCTTGACCGTCACAACATCGCCCGTGTGGACAGCCTCGTCCGCACGCTCGATGCGCTTCTCGGCGAGCTCGCCCATCGGAATAAGGCCGTCAAAGCCCGGCTCGATCTCCATGAACGCACCGAAGTCCGTCAGCTTAATGATCTTACCCTCGATAAAGTCGCCCTCGGCATACTGCTCCGCCTTCTCTACCCACGGATCCGGAAGTGTGTCTTTCACCGAGAGAGAGATGCGCTTTGCGTCTTTGTCAACACTCTTGACAAAGACATCGAGCTCCTGCCCCACCTCGAGCACCTCCGACGGGTGCTTCACACGATGCCATGCGAGGTCAGAGATATGAGCAAGACCGTCCACACCGCCGATATCGATGAACGCACCGTAGTCGACAAGACGCTTGACCGTACCGCGTACAGTCATCTCGGGCTCGATCGCCGAGAATACAGCTTCTTCCTTCTCTGCTCGGTCGCGCTCGAGAAGTCTGCGGCGCGAGAGCACAAGACGGCGCTTCTGGACATCGATCTCAATGATCTCAGCCTCGACCGTCTGATCGACATAGACTGCAAGATCCTTAACGAAGTGCAGTTCCATCTGGGATGCAGGGATAAAGCCGCGCAGGCCCATGACGTAAGCAACAAGACCGCCCTTGACCTCTTTCGCGATCTTTGCCTCGACCGTCTCACCCTTCGCCTGAATCTCCTCGATGTCCTTCCATGCGGCCATCTTGTCTGCCTCTACCTTGGACAGACTGCCGCCATTATCGCCGCCAAGCGACTTGATGTAGACATCAATCTCGTCGCCGACCTTTACAACATCATGTGCATCGTCCGGCGCAGGAACGGCAAGATCCCTCTTAGAGACAGGAATCTCCTGCTTGTAGCCGATATCGACATACGCCTCATCGCGGGATACCTGAACGACTACCCCTTTGACGACCGTACGCTCTTGGATATCGGGCATATCTTCCTGTTCCAAAAGTTCCTTCATGCTCTGTTCTGACACTGTTTATAAACCTCCTTGATAATCCAGTCCGGCGTTGAAGCACCAGCTGTAATACCAATTTTATTAACATCCTTCATCCAATCTTCCTGCAGCTCCGCCGCAGTTTCGATGTGGTATGTTTTGCATTTTGTGGCGCACAACTGCGCGAGCCGCGATGTATTTGCGCTGTTCTTGCCGCCGACGACAATCATGATATCGACGTTTTCGGCAAGCTCCAGTGCCGCCTCCTGACGCAGATCCGTCGCTGTGCATATGGTGCGCAAAATCTTGATCTCACGCGACTTCTCCAAAAGACAGGAGACAATACTCCGAAACTTCGCGCCGGAAAATGTCGTCTGTGAGACAATCCCAAGTTTGCCGATGCGCGGAAGTGCCTCAGCCTCCACCTCGGTCTCGATAATATGAGCACCATGCGCCGTCCATTCGAAGATACTCTTGACCTCCGGATGGTTTTTCTCTCCGACAATGACAACCGTATACCCTTCCTCGGATAACAGTTTTGCCGAAAGCTGTGCCTTCTTGACGTGCGGACAAGTCGCATCCACGAGCTCTAAACCGCGTGACTCCGCCTCCTCATACACCTTTGGTCCCACTCCGTGCGAGCGAATGATGACAAGACCATCCTCCATCTCATCAAGTGAGCCGACGGTACCAACGCCCTCACTCCTCAGGCACTCCACCATCTGCGGATTATGAATGATCGGACCAAGCGTACTGGATGTGCCATCCGTGGAGGCATTCTGTCGGGCAATTTCAATGGCGCGTTTCACACCATAACAAAAGCCCAGATGCTCCGCTAAAATAACCTCCATAGACCTCACCACGTTGTGTAATGATTCTCAATAAATCTACACATACATAATCCCATCCACACAATCTGTGTAACAGTATAACACGCGAATCCTTCCCACGCAAATAAAATTTTTTCTCTCTGTCACATTGGTCAACCACTAACAATCTGTTTTGCCGTAAACAACGCCAAAAGCCCGAGTGTTATGCTCAAAACGATGTAGAGAACGGCGACCGTGTACCGCCCCTCCTCAAGAAGCGTGAGCGTCTCAAGAGAGAACGTAGAAAACGTAGTAAAGCCGCCGCAGATGCCTGTCTGCAAAAAGAGCACAAGGCGCGGCTCAAGATTCCCATGCTTTCCAAGGATGCCGACAATCAGTCCAATGACAAAGCATCCAACCAAGTTGACCGCAAACGTAGCAAGAGGAAAACCGCTGTCAAGTTTCGGGATAACCAGTCCGAGCAGGTAGCGCGAGATCGCACCAACCGCGCCGCCAAGCCCGACAGCGAGGAGATTCATCGCTCGTCTCCGTGCAGATGAGACGTATCGTTCATGAGTGTGACAACGGCAAAACCGTCGTCCTCAAAGCGGATCTTGTTGACCGCTGTATTGAGCTGAGATATATGCCAGATGGAGCGAATCGGCATCGCCAAAATATCAGTGAGCAGGATGCGGATGGACGCTCCATGTGAGACGATGACAACGCGCTTTCCCCGCTGCTCTGCCGCAATCGCACGCACGCGCCCTGCCACGCGCTTTTGAAAGTCTGGAAAGGGCTCGCTGTGTGGAATATCGGCACGCTCGGGATCGTTGTAGAACTGTTTCATCGCATCCGGATTTTCTGCATTCACATCGCTGAAACTCCGACCTTCCCATGCACCAAAGTTGAGTTCGCGCAGCAGCGGGTCGGACATAACCGTCAGACCAAAACGAGCGGCAAGAGGTGCTGCCGTTTCCATCGCACGTATGAGATCGCTCGCATAGATGGCATCCACATGATCAAGCGCAAGATTTCGCCCAAGTGCCTCTGCCTGTGCGCGCCCCGTCTCCGAGAGCGGCACATCCGAGTGTCCCTGAAAGCGTCCCGTTTGATTCCACTCCGTCTCCCCGTGTCGGATGATGATGATCTCTGTCATTTTGCCTCCCCGTCCTATAACTACGGTCGAATCTCACAGACAACACCGCCGGAAATCAGGCGTACCGTCTGCATGTAATGGTAACGTCCATCAAACTCTGCTGCAAGTTTGAGCGTCTTTTGAACAACATCCTGCTCCTGCAGATCCGACGCCCAGAGGACACCGACCACAGTTCCGCTGTGTGCAACGAGTGTACCGAGGCCCCCCCAACGCTGGGCAGAAACGATGAACTCCTCCAAATGAGGCTTTTCCAAATGCTCCTGATTGAGACGTGCACTTCCCGTCGCGACTTGACCAAGCAGCATTTCCTTCCGATGTCCATGTGTGCGAAAAGCCTGATCCACCATATGAAGAAGCTGCCGATATTCCGCATCCTGATTGCCACGATTTCCCTTACTCTTATAATACGCAATCGTGTCAACAGTCCCCCCCACATCGAAAATCGAAATGGAAAGGAGCGGGACATTGTAGTATTGCCCGAAGAGTTCCCCCGTCGTATGGCCGACATGGGACAGACCTCCGAACGCAATGCCATCGCTTGGCTCAATGGCAATAGCGATGTCCATGATCTCGCGCCCCGTAAACTCCCGCCCAAAGATGCGTGCCGTCGCATAAGCAACGGCCGCAATGTCCGCGCTCGAGGATGCCATCCCCTTTCCCTGCGGAATTTCAGAGGATAAACGGATGCCGAACGGAAGGAAATCCTGACCGATGTACGCAAGCGTTCGTGCCACGGCCTCCTCTGCTTTTGCACCAAGCCCGTGCATCCCCGTGAACGCATCTGAAACAGTCGCCACGGCGTACATGCTGATGGGTGCGGTCACAAGAAACGGAATCCCATCGAGGACACCTTCCACGAGTTCGCCGCAAGACGCCGGTGCTTTTGCAATTATCTCCATAAAATCCCCCAAAAAAGTTCCCACGTGTCCGGATGTGTCGATCCAAGTGAAAATACTGCGAGGACAATTGTCTCCGTGAGTACGGTTGCAGCACCGTAGACATCCCCCGTTACGCCTCCAAGAATCGCGGTCATCCGGCGGCAAAAGAGGAGTGTGAAGACCATACCGAGCACGAGAGCAAGCGTTGCAAGGAGCCCAATCGGAACGACGAATACAGCGGTCGTAACGCCAGCAATCGCAACGGTTCTGCGATCTGCCATATCCGCGAATGTCTTCCCCATGCCGTCTGCTCGTGCATACGGAAAGCAAGAAACGGCAAGCACCATTGCCATCCTGCCGATGATCGGCATGACGAAGAACACGGACACAAGAAGAAGCGGGTTGATATCCAGAAGCAGTGCAAACTGAAGAAACATGAGCAGGACGAAGGACACAACACCGAACGAGCCGACACGGCTGTCCTTCATGATCTCGAGCTTGCGTTCCCGCTCCCGCCCCGAGAACACGCCGTCCGCCGTATCCATAAAGCCATCCGCATGCAGACCGCCCGTCAAGAGAAGCGGCAGGATCAACAGCAGTGCAGCAGTGAGTGCCCGCATTCCAAGAACAGAGACGAGAATCCATGCCGCAAACGCATAGCAGATCCCAAGCACAAGACCGACGAGCGGAAAGAAGCGCGTGCTGCGACCAAAATCCTCTGCCGTCCACACGGTCTGCCGGACGAGATGAATACGCGTGAGAAATTGAAGCCCGATCCAAAAAGAATTCATGAAATGCCTCTATTGCCGATAAAAAGAAAGCAGATAGTAAAAGAGCAAAAAGAGCACGGTTGCCGTATACATGAGGCGAACTGCACCGAGGATATGCTTTGCAGAGATCTCCATATGCGCATCGCCCATATAGGCGCGAAAATGCCTCTCTCCAAAATAATAGTTTACACCGCCGAGGCGGATATGCAGAGCCCCCGCAACGGGAGCCTCCGCATGGCCGCCGTTGGGGCTCGGATGCCCTGCCGCATCGCGCACGAGGATGTTCAGCGCGTTGCGTCCGTCGTAGCCGAGGAGATATGCCGCCATTACGAAGAGCATCCCCGTAATGCGTGCGGGGACAAAGTTCAACACATCGTCCACACGCGCCGCCATGCGTCCGAAGTAGAGATAGCGCTCATTTTTATAGCCGAGCATGGAGTCCATCGTGTTCGCTGCGCGATAGAGCACGGCAAGCGGCGCACCGCCAAAGGCGAAGAAGAAGAGCGGTGCAATGACACCATCCACCGTATTCTCCGCCACTGTCTCAATGGTCGCACGCGCCGCATCCGCCTCATCGAGCTGCGCAGTATCGCGCCCAACGATGTAGCCGACATGCTCCCGCGCTGCGGGGAGATCCCCCTTAACCAGCAGAGTACAGATGTCCTGCCCCGCCTTTGCGAGCATACGCGGCGAAATGCAGAAATAGAGCAGAATCACGCTGACGAGATCCGCCCCCCACGCTACGGGCAGCTCACGAGCCACCAACAGAAGCCCCTCCGCACATCCGTAAGATATGCAAAGCACGAGCAGAGTGAGAAATGCCCCCATCGCAAATTTCCGCTGATCGCTTCCATTGGTGGGATAGAGCAGTCGCTCCAAAAACGCGATGAAGCGGCCAAGCACGGCAACGGGATGCCAGCGTGACTGCGGATCCCCGAGCACGGTATCAAGAAAAAATGCCGTCATGGCAATGAGCGAGGCAGAGATCATCTGCGCCCCTCCACAATCTCCCGCAGCTTCTCCATGTCGAGACTCGCACGCACCGTTTCCGCAAGGCGGTCATAGGCGTGCTCCTTTGCCTCACGATAGCGGTACTGCACGGGCATCTCCGCCCAGCCGCGCTGTACGCGCAGACGGTTCAACAGACTGCGCCGAAAATCGTCGTCGTCGAAGATGCCGTGAATGTATGTACCAATGACAAGCCCGTCTGCAGAAACTGCGCCGTCTGCCACAAAATCATCTTCCTGAGCGATATGGAAGGGGCGTTCCGTCTTCTCAAAGAAGTCCGTCTGCCCCATATGAATCTCATAGCCAAGAAGATTTTTCCCGGAAATGCGCGCCCCATGAAAACTAAAATCAGCGGATGCGGTCACCTGACGCAGACGCTTCTGCGCCGCAAATGTCGTCTCAATCGGCAAATAGCCAAAGCCCGGTGTCTCGTCGTGCTCCGACTCCGTGTGAAGCGGGTCGCGCACTACTTGACCGAGCATCTGATAGCCGCCGCAGATCCCGAAGAGCGGTGTTCCTGCTGCCACACGCTCCCGAACGGCTGCCTCAAGTCCCGTTTCACGGATGTAGAGCAGATCCTCCGTCGTATTCTTTGAGCCGGGCAGGAGAATGAGGTCGGGGATTCCCAGTTCGCCGGGTGTCGTCACGTAGTAAAGGGCGACATCCGGCTCGTTCGAAAGCGCATCAAAATCTGTGAAATTCGAGAGCTTCGGCGTGCGGATGACGGCAATACGCAGCTGATCTTTTCCTGCGCCGCCGTCCCCGTAATTTTTCTCGTCCAGAGATACCGAATCCTCCTCGTCGATTCCCAGCTGTTCGATATGCGGTACAACGCCGAGGACGGGTTTACCCGTTTTTTTCTCAAGGAAGTCGAGCGCAGGGGTCAGCAGGGTCACATCCCCACGGAACTTATTGATGACAAGCCCCTTGACGAGAGCGCGCTCCTCCTCGTCCAACAGTTCGAGGGTTCCCACAAGAGAAGCAAGTGCGCCGCCGCGGTCGATATCGGCAATGAGGAGGACAGGCGCTTGCAGATGCTTTGCCACGCGCATATTGACAATGTCATTCGCCTTGAGATTGATCTCAGCGGGGCTGCCTGCGCCCTCAATCACGAGCAGATCATACTCCTCACGAAGACGCTCCAGAGCCTCCTCGACTGCTCCCCACGCCTTGAGCGAGTACCCCTTATGGTATTCGCGTGCGCTCATGTTGCCGACCGGCTCCCCCATGATGACAACCTGTGACTGGGCATTCCCCGTCGGCTTGAGCAGCACAGGGTTCATATCGACCATCGGTGCAAGTCCCGCAGCCTCGGCCTGTGCGACCTGCGCACGCCCCATCTCGCATCCGTCAAGCGTAACGTACGAGTTCAGTGCCATATTCTGCGCCTTGAACGGAACAGTGCGCCGCCCTTCCTGATGAAAGATGCGGCAAAGAGCCGTTGTCAAAATACTTTTACCAACATGGGAGCTCGTTCCCATCAGCATAATGCTCTTTGCCATCAGATCACCTCCGCAAGTTTCTTAATGTTCACGGGAATCCCGCAGGTGACCAGGTAAACCTCTGCCGCACTGCGTGCAATTTGCTGATTTGCCAGTCCCGCCATATCCCGATAGAGCCGCCCGAGGCGATGCTCCGGAACGATGCCCGCCCCCACCTCGTTTGTCACGAAGATCGTGGTTACATCGACCTCCTCAGCCGCCTGAATGAGTGCTTGGATCCGCTCCTCCACATGGAGGGAGAAAGTGTCACGCTCCAGATCTTCCTCGGAATATTGGAGCATATCGTTGCTCAGAAACATCGTGATACAGTCGAAGAGAATCACGCCATGCTCCGCTCCTGCGGCACGAATGGCATGCTCTGTATCAAACGGAGCTTCATAGGTCGACCAGTCCGCAGGCCGGCGGGACTGATGCAGATCGACACGATGCCGCATCTCCACATCGTAGACCTGAGCCGTCGCAATATAGGCGACCTGCGCCCCATGCTTTGCGGCACAGCGCGCGGCATAGTGCTCGGCAAAGGCGGATTTGCCCGAGCGTGCGCCGCCCGTGACTAGGATTATCTGCCCCATTGACGACACGCCTCCACAAAGTACTTTGCAGCCGTCTGCGCACCCGCAAAATGCAAATGCAGATAGCTGCCGAGTACATTTCTATAGATACAGCCCGCCTCATACTGCGCCCCGTTGCGCAGCTTTGTAAAGCGCAGCGGACGTACGATCTCAGCCGTATCATCCGCCTCCTCCACAGAAAAATGGAACTCATGCCCATGCAGCAGAAGCCCTGCAGAGCCAAGAACAGTATCCACGGTCTGCTCCGCCTCCACATAGCCGACCATCTGCAGTTTCTCCGTCATGCGTGCACGCACGGGAAATACCCCCGCCATCACATATTCCGCGCCCGCAAAATCGACAAGCGACTGCATCAGATACATATAGCCGCCGCATTCGGCGTAGATGGGCATTCCCTCCTCTGCCGCACGACGAATGGAGGATCGCATGGCGGCATTCGCGGAGAGCTGCCCCGCAAACATCTCGGGGAAGCCGCCGCCGATGATGATGCCGTCCACATCGGGCAGCATTTCATCATACAGGGGACTGAACTCCACGATCTCCGCACCGCACGCCTCTAGTTCTGCAAGACTTGCCGCATAGTAGAAGGAAAACGCCTCGTCACGTGCGACACCGACGCGTACAGAATCCGATGGTGCCCCCCCCTGCACTCCTGCAGCGGCAAGCACTTCGGCACTGCGGGCAAGTTCCAAAATCCCGTCCAGATCCAGCCCCGTCTCTACACGCGCCCCCACGGTGCGAACCGTTTCCGCCGCCGCATGTTCTTCGACAGGTGTAAGACCGAGGTGACGCTCGGGCAGCGCAAGCGCAGCGTCGCGCCGTAGTGCACCGTAGACACGCAGATCAATGCCTGCCATCGCCTCACGAATCATCTCCTCGTGCGTCTCGCTGCCAAGACGGTTGAGGAGGACTCCCGCAAGATTCAGTTCGCGGTCATAGGTGCGGAAACCGAGTGCCGTCGCTGCCGCCGATGCCCCAACCGACTTTGCATCGATGACGAGGAGAACGGGGGCGCTCAGTGCCTTCGCAATCGCAGCAGTCGAACTGATGCCGCGCCGCCCGCCGTCATAGAGCCCCATAACCCCCTCTATGACGGCGATGTCTGCGCCCGCGCATTCGCGTGCAAAGATCTCCGTCAACCGCTCCTCCGGCACAAGCCATGTATCCAGATTATGCCCCGTGCGGCCGCTCGCAAGCTGGTGATAGCCGAGATCGATATAGTCCGGCCCCACCTTGAACGACTGCACACAAAGACCACGCCCACGCAGAGCTGCGAGAAGCCCTGTCACAAGCGTCGTCTTGCCGCCGCCCGACTGCGTCGCTGCAACGACGATGCGCGGAATATTCCACTGCATGAGTTTTCTCCTTAGGGACGTGTATTGTCGATGATATACATGAGCGCGTTGATCGCCGCTGCTGCAATCGGGCTGCCGCCCTTCGTTCCCTCAACTGTGATGTACGGAACAATTCCGTTCTCTGCAAGCTCCGCCTTGGATTCCGCAGCCCCCACGAATCCGACGGGGATTCCCACGATGCACGCGGGACGAATCCCCTCCTCACGCACGAGGCGCAGCACCTCAAAGAGTGCCGTAGGGGCATTGCCGATAGCGACGATACTGCCGTCCAGAGCCTTGCCGAACTTTCGCATGGCAACCATGGAGCGCGTAATCCCCAACTCTTTTGCCTGCACGGCAACATCGGGATCCGCAACCAGACAGTGCACCTCCCCGCCAAACGAGGCGAGTTTTTTCTTATTGATGCCCGTACGCACCATCTCGACATCCGTATAGATGTGCGCCCCCGCCTTCAGTGCCTCGATGGCGCGGTCGATCGCCTCGGGATGCACACGCGTAATCGGCGCATAGCCGACATCACCAGAGGCGTGAATCAGGCGCGAATAGAGCTTCGTCGCACGCTCATCCAGATGCAGTTCCGCCAGATGGGGGGCAATCAGCTCCATGCTGCGATTTTCAATCGTCATAGGCTCCTTGATAAAATCCATAAAAAACTCCGATTTCTACGATTCCATGATCGAATCGACAAATTGCTTTACTTCCTCAAAACTGTGTGCCAAATGCGGATAGTCGAGTACAGGACGATCAATCACAACAACGGGCAGCTCCAAGTCTTCCGCTGCCTGGAATTTTGCATCCGTACCGCCAATTGTTCCGCTGTTCTTCGTCACAATGACATCCGCCTTGTACTTTTCATACATCGCACGATTCAGCTCGCGCGAAAACGGTCCCTGCATTGCAATGATCTGCGCCGGTGTCAGACCAAGCCCTTCACAGAGCGCAATCACCTCTGTCGTCGGCAAAACGCGTGCAATCAGCGTGCAGTCTGCCAGCGGCTCCGCCTTCACAAAGCGTTCCAGATTGCGGCTGCCCGTCGTCAGAAATACGTTTTTCCCAAGCCGTGCCGCCGTCTCCGCCGCCTCCTCGTAGGAGTGCACAAGATGCACATTTTCATAGGAAATCTTCGTAAGATCACGCTCAAACCGGATGTAGGGAATTCCCTCCGTCGCGCATGCTGTCATGGAGTTGTGTGAGACATTGACGGCGTAGGGATGCGTTGCATCTACAAAGGCGCGGATGCCGTGCTCCTGGAAAAAGGCGCGCAGTCCCTCCTCATCGAGAGGCGTATCATTGATGAGCAGATGACCGCCGCCTTGTTCCCTCTGCTCTGCAAGGAGCTGCTGCCCATAGGAACTGACCACCGACGCAGCCACATCATAGCCCACCGCACAGAGACGGCGCACGATCTCACGCCCGTCCTGCGTTCCCGCCGCTGTGAAAATCAAAGCCCCGGCTCCCGCTTCTGATAGCCACGCGGCGTAATCATCCAGTTGCCTACCTGCCGCGTCTTCGAGTTGCCAATGATGACAAGCGAGAACATATTGATGTCCTCCTTCGTAAAGTCGCCGAGCGTCGAAATCAGCACCGCCTCATTCACACGGCTCGCACCTGTCACAATACCGACGGGAGTTTCGGGCGCGCGATGGCGCAGGAAAATCTCCTGCACTGCATTGATCTGCCCCACGCGCTTATTGCTGCGCGGATTGTAGAGTGCCGTGACAAAGTCCCCCTTTGCAGCGAGCTCCGCACGCTCCTGAATGATCTCCCACGGTGTGAGCAGATCGGAGAGACTGATGACAACGAAATCGTGCATAATGGGCGCACCAAGAAGGCCCGCTGCCGCGCTCATCGCGGAAACACCGGGAATAACCCCGCCGAATTCCGGCCGCTCCGCTTCATCCACCTTCACGAGCAGTTCGAGAACCAGTCCCGCCATGCCGTAGATGCCGGCGTCGCCGCTCGAGATAACAACGACCGTCTCTCCCTCCGATGCCGCCTTGAGTGCCGCACGACAGCGGTCAATCTCCTGCGTCATCCCCGTATCGAGCACCGTTTTCCCCTCGACCAGCTCCGCAATCAGATCCACATATCGCTTGTACCCGACCACCGTCGTCGCTTCTTCAATCGTACGCCGCGCACGGTACGTCATATCATCCAAACTGCCGGGACCGATGCCCACAACACTTATTTTTCCCATAGGAGTGCCACCGTCACTTTCCCAAATGATGTTTTTCCGAGCGCCATGCGCCCGCCTTCTTCTCCTGCCGCACAGAGTGCCGCTGCCTCGGATACATTTCCGACGCCGATCGTCTGCCGGACAAAGTCAGACTCCGTGAGTCCGTATCGTCCAATCATCGCCGCGAGTTCCTCGTTCGGATAGAAGCGAATCTCCCGCCCGAGGGTCGCCGCTGCCGCGAGCAGTCCTTCCTCCTCGCTCTTGACCGTGGTACTGGCAAAGAGGTCAATGACCGACGGCTCACGTCCAATCATACTGCATGCCTCCGTCACCGCACGCAGGATCTTCGCCTCGGGTATGCCCGCACGGCAGCCGACACCTGCAATCAGACGGCGCGGCACGAGGTAGAGCGTACGCGGCTCATATACCTTCGGAACATCCTCCGCACACGAGATAACAACGCGGTATTCATCCGCTCCCACGGGCGGTATTTCTCCCCGAAAAAGCCGCGCCTGTATCTCCTCTGCACGCAGCTGTGCCTCATAGAACGCAGCGTGAGGCAGATCGCTCGCAATGTAATACGAGATTTCCTTCTCCTCAAGCAGAGCCGTGTTCAGCACCTGGATCGCCGACTTTGGCACGGGACGCAGTGCCAACCGTGCCGCCATCGCATCGGGGGCAAGAACCCCCGTCACATCCGTCGCCGTCGTGATGACAGGATCAGCCCCCACCGCCGCACAGAGCATGCGTGTGAGTTCATTCGCACCGCCGATATGCCCCGAGAGGAGACTGATGCCGTGCCGCCCTGCCTCGTCGAAGACGAGCACAGCAGGATCATACAGCTTGCTCTCCACATAGGGCGCAAGCATACGCACAACAATCCCCGTCGCCATAATGCAGATGAGTGCATCATAGCGCGTGAATGCTGTCTTGATGACATCTGCGAGACGCCTGAAATACACAGTCTCATGCTCCGTCGCAATGCTGTCACGCAAACGCTCGGGCAGATAAATTGTCCCGCCGCCCTCCACTGCATCGGAGAGACGCAGAACAAGACGTGCGCCGCCTGCGGTCAGTGCAAAAAAGGCCGTTCTCACGACTTCGCGTCCCGGAACATATGCGAGAATCCGGGTGCATAGAGTTGTGAGAGATCATAGTCCGTATCGAGGCAGTCCCCGACGACGATCATCGCCGTGCGGTCGATCTCCTCCGCCTTTACCTGCGCCGCAATCGTCGCGAGCGTACCGCGCAGAATCTTCTGCTCCGGCCACGTCGCACGCTGCACAATGGCAATCGGCGTCGTTTCCTCATACCCGCCTGCAATGAGCTCTGCGGCAACCTCCTCAATCATAGCGATGGAGAGGAAGATGCACATCGTAGCGTGGTGCGCGGCGAGACTGCGGAGCTTCTCACGCTCCGGTACAGGCGTCCGTCCCTCGTTGCGCGTGATGATGACCGTCTGTGAGATGCCGGGCAGCGTGTACTCCTGCCTAAGAGCCGCCGCCGTCCCGAGGAAGGAACTGACGCCCGGCACAACATCATACGCAAAGCCGCGCTTCTTCCACGCGTCCATCTGCTCCTGAATCGCGCCGTAGATTGCAGGGTCGCCCGTATGCAGACGCACAGTCATCTTGCCCTCGGCCTCCGCCTGTGCGATCGTCTCCACAACCTCATCAAGTGTCATATGCGCCGAGTTGTGAATCTCCGCATTGTCCTTGCACATGGAGAGAAGCGCCGGGTTGACGAGTGAACCGGCATAGATGACGACATCCGCCTCCGCGAGATAACGTGCGCCCTTCACCGTGATGAGTTCGGGGTCGCCGGGACCCGCGCCGACAATATGGATCATGTAGATTCCTCACTTTCTCTGAGCTGTGATAATGTAAATGGGGTTGAGTGCCTTTGCCATATCATAGGGACCAACACGCTCCAACCGACTGATCTGCACCTGTATCGCCTCATAAGCATACTGCTCGGCATGTGCATGAAAATAGTCCAGACAGGCAGAGACCGTCTGCATCGTGATCGCATTCGCCACAATGCGCCCCGCAGGGCGCAGACGCGCCCCGATGATATCCAGAATATCCGCGAGTTTGCGCCCGCTGCCGCCAATCAGAGCCACATCAAGTGCGGGCAGTCCCTCCAGTGCTGCAGGGGCTGCTCCCTCGACGACGGTAATATTCTCCACACCGAAACGCTTTGCATTCTCCGCGATCAGTCCGATACCCTCGGGATTTTTCTCAATTGCATACACATGTCCCGCAGGTGCAAGCCGCGCCGCCTCAATCGAAAGGGAGCCCGTTCCCGCGCCGACATCATAGACGACGGCATCCGCTGCAATCTGTGCCTTGACAAGAGTGAGGATGCGAATCTCCTCCTTTGTCATGGGTACCTTGCCTCGTACAAATGCCTCATCCTTTATTCCAAGATTCATAGATCCTCCTCATGGGTGCAAACGATGATGACACCGTGCCCAATGCCCGTATCATCCTTTGCCGCCCCCAATGTCATCTCAATAATTTTCTCATCTTCATATGAAAGCCGCGTGCAGACATACATACGGTCATTCTCCCGCCACCCGCACGCAAGCAGACGCACAGCAATCGTCTGTGAGTTGTTGCGCCCATCCGTCAGCATCCCGAGCACAGCACCTTCTGTACGGACAAGTTCCGCTTCGAGAGGTTCACGCCCATGAAAGCTGAGAAGCCGCGCATTATGCCATGGCAGCGCGAGCCGCGCAAAGGCAAGCTGCAGCGAGCTGATACCGGGCACAACCTCGATCTGTCCAACGGGAAATGTGCGCCGCAGGGCATCGAGCAAAGAGTAGTAGCCGGGGTCACCCGAGACCATAACCACCACATCATCCACTGCAAGAGCATCCCGAATAAAGGCAAGCACCCCCGGAATATCCGCACCAATGACGCATTCACGCGCCTCACTGTGCGAATAATCCGCAAGCGCACGCCTCCCCCCGACAAGGATACGCGCCTTTTCGATCATTTTCTGTGCTTTCGGCAACAGATAGGCGGGATCTCCGGGGCCTATTCCAACAACAATAATTTTATGCGTCACTGCTCAAGTCTCCATCCATAAGAGCGTGCAAAGGAACGCGCCCGCTCGTCCGCGCCGAGAATATCGCCCGCAAAGTTCACCATCAGCGCACCGACCTGAACCTTGCCAAAGAGATAACGCTCTGCGCGAACGTGGACACGCTCTGCGATAACGGCACAGACACGTTCCATCAGGCCTGCAGCGGCGATGATTTCCATCGCGTCCTCCGTCGTATTCGCCCCGAGGACGGAACGCACGTCATCCTGTGCCAGCCCCTCTGCCGCCGCATAAGCGGCAAGTGTCTCAAGGCGGGCATCCGCAATGCGGTTGTGTGTGTGAAACACCCCCGCTGCCATCTTCACCAGCTTACCCGTATGACCGAGGATGAGGACACGCTTTGCCTCACGCTCTGCTGCACGATCCAGCATAAAGCCGATGAAGTTGCTCGTCTCAATGAGTGCCGCCTGCGGTACACCGAGCGAGAGCGCAATTTTCTCCCCGATCTTGCCGGGCACGAATACGAGCACGGGCTCGCCCGCCGCCAGTGCTACATCAATCTGCGGAACAAGCGAGTCCTTGAACGCTTCCTCGGACATCGGACGAAGAACCCCCGTTGTCCCGATTACAGAGATTCCGCCCTCAATGCCGAGCACGGGGTTCAAGGTTTTCTTCGCCAGCTCCACACCTGCGGGAATGGAGATCGTCACGCGTGCACCCGTATCAATACGCCCCGTCATCTCCTCGATAACATTGCGAATGAGTGTCCGCGGTCCTTCATTGATCGACGGCTCTCCGACGGGAAGGCTCATGCCGCGCTTCGTCACCGTTCCGACACCCTCGCCCGCACAGAATTCAATGCCAGGCTCATCACACAGCACGACCGTTGTAAATACGGAGACACCGTTTGTGATGTCGGGGTCATCACCCGAAAACTTTACCACCTCGGCGCGAATCCCCTCCGCCGTATCCATGACGGATTTCACCGGAATCGTCAGAGGCGTTCCGTCGAGCGCAGTCAGGTCGACGGTATTCCAATCCGCCCCTGCCATAAAAAGAAACGCAGCCTTGACCCCCGCTGCCGCACACGCCCCCGTCGTATAGCCACTGCGCAATTCCTTTGCCATAGTCACCTCTCAAATGACAGAAAAACAGAATGATTATATCATTTTTGGCAGTAAATGAAAAGGGAACGCCATGCTTTTCACACAGAGAACTGTTTGACCAGCGATGCCCAAAGCTTCCATACAGCAGCGGTTGCCTAAAACAGATACCCCCATGCGAAAAGCACAGGCAGAGGAGTGCCTGTGCTTTTATCGTTTTTCTTCAAAATTTTACAAGTGGAACTTATGCACCTCATCTTGCAGACGTTGAGCAAGTTCGGCAAGGGCATTGCTTGCCTTTGTTATCTCGTGCATCGCAGCCGTCTGTTCCTCTGTTGAGGCAGAAATGGTCTGTGCATCTTCGGCGGACCGCTCTGTGATGGTTTCAACATGGTTGATCGCACCGATCATTCCCTCCTTCGTGGCATTCACCTCGCCAGTTGCTTCAGCTGCAAGATTAATCTGGCGCGAAAGTTCCTTGATTCGGCTGGCGACAGCATGGAACGCCTCGCCGGAAAGTGCCACAACCGCAGCACCGTCCTCGACGTTCTCATTGCCCCGCTGTATCGCGGTCACAGCCTCTGCCGTATCACGTTGGATCAAGGAAATACGGTCAGCAATGTCCTTCGCCGATGCACCGGACTGCTCGGCAAGTTTTCTTACTTCCTCTGCAACAACGGCAAAACCGCGCCCGGCCTCTCCTGCACGTGCCGCCTCGATCGCAGCGTTGAGCGCGAGGAGATTCGTCTGCTCGGAGATCCCGGAGATGGTATCCACGATCGATCCAATCTCATCCGAACGCTTTCCAAGTGCCTCGACAAGAGCCGCAGCAGCGCGAACCTGTTCGGCAATCCCCTGTATCCGAGCAACCGCATTCTCCACTTGATGCTGACCTTCCTCGGTTTTCGCCTGACTCTCCACCGCCAAATCATGAACACTGCCGACACGTTCCGACAGCAGTCCCATCCTCTCCGTCATATGGTTTGCGTGTCCGATCAGCTGATCAACCACGTCTTTCTGCTCAGCAGTCCCCTCTGCCATACGAACGGTATTGTCCGCAACCTGCGTAATGGATTCGAGGGTCTGATTGGAACTTGCGGTAAGTTCCTCCGATGCGGCAGCCACCGTTTCTGCAGAGCCGGAAACATTCGACAGCAACTCACGCAGACGATTTTTCATGCGATTCGCACTCCGAGCGAGATGACCAACCTCATCGGAACTGGAGACATCCAAATCGGCGATACGCAAATCCCCATCTGCGATCTTGCCCAGTCCCTCCGTCAAATCATTGATGGGGCGAAGTGCACGACCGATGATGACATAGGAAACCACGTTCATGATGATGATAACAGCCAGAGCAGCGATAATGATCTCCAGCAAGAACATACTTCTCACATCATCCATAACGTCACGGGCAACGCCGACAAAGACCATTCCTACCGCCTGTCCGTCCGCACCTTGCAGCGGGATGTAGGAACTCATATATGCCTTTTCGAGAATGTCCGCACGCCCTGTATATCTCGTGTTGCCCTTCAAGACTGTTTCAGCAATCTTCGGGTCTGCTTTGGTCCCGACGTTCCGTTCGCCATTTTCTTTTTTAAAATTTGTAGAGACACGGGTATCGCCGGCAAAGAACGTAACATATCCCTGGACGACTTCTCCCAGGTGATCGGTAAGTTCCTGTTTATCACCAAAACGGTGATCTCCCTTATAAAGTTTACCGTTTTCTACATGCCATGCTCCCGGAAAACGCGCATCCATCGCTTCGACAACCATCTCCGCGTTGCTTTCCGCCTGCATTTCCAGAGCCCGGTCAAACCCCTCGTCGGCACTGCGCCACCCAATCAGCGTAATGCAAACACAGACCAGTATGACGCAGACATCCACAAACAACATCGACTTGAACTTCAGGCCCATATACGACATCCTCCCCTGAACACATATTTCCTTAACATGGTCTTATTATATTCTTAGCTGTCTGATTTGTAAAGCAGATATTCACGAAATCATTGATAAATTCAGCACCGCCATCCCGGCACATTGTTTTCGCCCCGTCTTTGTCAAACAAGCGGGACAAAAATTTGTACCAATCTGACGGTATTCATTTTATCAGCGATTCCACAAAAAATCCACAGCGGACACCTTATGATCCGGTTCAACACGGGGGTATCAAAGGCATCACGCTATGGATGAAGAGATCCTTGCACCGGGAAAATGCAGATTTTACACACAAAAACAAATCTCAGATATGACGATAAAGACCGATGACCTTGCCGAGAACCTGCACGTCCGTTTCGTAGAACGGCTCCATCGAATCGTTCTCCGGCTGGAGACGAATGCAGTTTTTCTCGCGGAAGAAACGTTTCACCGTTGCCGATTCACCGTCCACGAGTGCCACTACAATATCGCCATCGTTCGCGGTCGGCTGCTGTTTTACGAGGACAAAATCCCGATCGAAAATACCGACGTTGATCATGCTGTCCCCCTGGATCCGCAGCATAAAGACATCCTCTGCCGTGCCGATCAGTCCGCGTGGGAAGGAAAACACATCCTCGACATTCTGCTCCGCAAGAATCGGCTCGCCCGCCGTCACAACACCGACAAGCGGCACGGGAATCGTACGCCCCCACGGATTCTCACCCATGATGTCAATCGCACGTGGCTTCGTCGCATCACGGCGGATCGCACCGTTTTCCTCAAGCATGGAGAGATAGCGATGCACGGTCGAACTGGACTTAAGCCCGACGGCCGTTCCGATCTCACGCACCGAGGGCGGATATCCCTTCTCCACCAAGAAATCTTTGATGTACTGCAAGATCTCGGATTGACGCCGTGTGGATATTCTGGTCTTCTTCACACTAATACCCCCTGACAGGTTTTTCGTACACACATAGCCTTTTTCATTGTAGCATATATACGTTCTAAAAAAAAGAGGGTTTTGAAAAAAACCCTCAGTTTGTATCAAATTTTTGTTCTGCATCGTACAGAATGCTGTCACGACGCTCCTTTGAGGCAAAGAAATAGTCATGCACAGCCTGCCGATCCCCGGCTTCCACGGCGGTAATAACTTCACCGAGAATTATCTGCAACTGGCGCAGAGAATCCGCAATCGGTTTCCCATTCGTCATGCAGATGTCCGCCCACATATCCGCATTCGACGATGCAATGCGTGTCGTGTCCTTGAAGCCGCCGCCAATGAGCTTGAGGCATGAGTCCAGATCATCGCCGCTGCGGTTAAGCAAGGTGACGAGCCCTGCTGCCGCGAGATGAGGAACGTGACTGATGACCGCTGCACAGCGGTCATGCTGCGCGAGATCGAGCGTAGTAAAGTTTGCGCCCGTAAGTCTTAGAACCTCCATCAAACGCTCTTTGACTTCCTGCGGAACGGTCGGATCGTCGATGATCACATACGCCTTGCCAATAAAGAGCTCCTTTGTCGCCGCCTCGACACCGCTCTTTTCGCGCCCCGTCATCGGATGTCCCGGCACATAGTACACGGTGCGCGGCAGGATCTCATGCAGAGCATCGTAGACATAGCCCTTCGTACTGCCCGCATCCGTCAGGATCGCGCCCTCTTTCAGATGGGGCAGTATTTTTTTCACCATCGGCACGATCTGCAAAACAGGAGGGCTAAGATAGACGATGTCCGCATTGCCGACAATCTCCGCGAGATCCGATGAGGCGTAATCCACAGCTCCACAGTCCATCGCCGCACGCATGGATTTCTCCGAGCGGCAAAGTCCCGTGATGTAGATCTCGTCCCCGCATGCCGCCTTGAGACAGAGCCCGAGTGAGCCGCCGATCAGCCCGACGCCGATGATGGCGAGCTTCGTCCTGCTCATGCGCGTCGACCGACGGCAGGTGCAATCTGGCGCACCTCATTCATCAGCTGCTCGAAATTGCGCGGCACAAGGCTCTGATCGCCGTCCGAAAGCGCACGTTCCGGATGGCAGTGCACCTCGATGAGGAGGCCGTCCGCGCCGACCGCAACGGAAGCACGTGCGAGTGGGCGTACCATCTGCCACCGCCCCGTCCCATGACTCGGGTCAGCAATCACGGGGAAGTGTGTGAGCTCCTTGAGCGCCGCAATGGCATTGAGATCCATCGTATTGCGCGTAAAGGTCTCATAGGTGCGGATGCCGCGCTCGCAGAAGATGATATTCTCGTTTCCACCCGCCGCAATGTACTCGGCCGCATTCAGCCACTCACTGATCGTCGCCGAAAGTCCGCGCTTGAACAGAATGGGCATCTTCGTTTTTCCGAGTGCTTTGAGCATCTGGAAATTCTGCATATTGCGCGCACCGACCTGAAGCAGATCGGCATATTCCGACACGATCTCGATATCGTCCTTGTCCACGACCTCGGTCACAACACGCAGCCCCGTCTTATCTCCAACATCGCGAAGAATTTTCAGACCCTCAAGCCCAAGCCCCTGAAAGTCATACGGGCTCGTGCGCGGCTTGAACGCACCACCACGCAGGAATTGAGCACCGGCAGCCTTCACCTGCACGGCGGCATCATAGACCTGCTCATAGCTCTCAACCGAACAGGGACCTGCCATAATGGCAAGCTGCTCACCGCCAACGGGGAAGCCTGCCACATCGACAATGGTGTTTGCCGGATGAAAGTCGCGGCTGACCATCTTATATTTCTCTGTGATACGAACCGTTTTCTCGACACCATCCATCATATTCATCTCAAGTCCCGCAATGATCTTCTTATCGCCGATCACACCGATGATAAAGCGATCCTCTCCCTTTGAGAGATGTGTGCGCAATCCCGCCTGTTCAATCTTCGCCGCGACCTGATCGATATTCGCCTGTGTGGCTCTCGGATTCATAACAACAATCATAATACGCCTCCATCATACCTTAATCATAGCGATTTCATCACAGTTCGGATATTTCGGACAGTCGATGCACTCTTTCCAGACCTTCTGCGGCAGTTCCTCCTGACTGATACGGATAAAGCCAAGTTTGCGGAAAAACTCCGGCTTGTAGGTGAGCGTAAACACCTTCTCGATCCCGAGCGCGTCCCCCTCCATGAGCAGATACCCGACAATCTCTGCGCCGATCCCCTGCCGCGTATGGGCAGGGGCAATCGCCATCATGCGCACCTCGGCAAGTCGATCCCACATGATATGCAGGGCGCCGACGCCGACGACCTCACCCGCGTCCTCCGCAACAATCATATCGCGCAGATTCTCATAGAGCGTGTTGCGTGAGCGCGGGAGCATCTCTCCCTGCGCTGCATAGATATGCACGAGCTCATAGATGGCCTCGATATCATCAAACCGCGCCTTTCGGTAAATCATGCTCTCACGCCCCTTTCATTGGATTTTATGCGGCACTCGGACAGACCGGAGCAAGCGGGCACTCCCCGCAGAGCGGCTTTCGCGCCTTGCAGAGCTGTCGTCCGTGCAGAATCAGCCAGTGATGGGCATCGCTCCAATCCACTCGCGGAATCGCCTTCTGCAAGCCCTTTTCCACCTCAAGCGGGGTCTTGCCGACCGCAAGGCGCAGACGGTTCGCGACGCGAAACACATGCGTATCGACCGCAATCGCGGGCGCGTGGAATGCGACGCTCATCACGACGTTTGCCGTCTTGCGTCCAACCCCGGGGAGCTTTTGCAGTGCCTCGAAGTCCGCCGGAACTTCCCCGCCGTATTCCTGCAAAAGGATATGACATGTTTCGAGGATATGCTTCGCCTTCATGCGGAAGAACCCGCAATCGTGAATCGCTTGCTCAAGCTTCACCTGCCCGAGTGCGGCAATCGTCTCCGGCGTATTCGCATATTGAAACAGCCGTCCCGTTACCACATTCACACGCACATCCGTGCACTGCGCCGACAGAATAACCGCAATCAGCAGTTCAAACGGTGTCTTAAACTCCAAAGCAGGCTTCGCGTTCGGATAGAGCTCACGCAAAATACGAAGCTGCTCCGCCTTAATCACTTTCGTTACTCTCATATCAGTTCGTCAGTGACCGCGTCGGCGCGGGAATCCGACCGCCGCGTGCAATGAATGCCGCCGAACTGAATCCACTGCGCACGGGTACAATCGGCGAGTAGCCGAGGAGACCACCGAACGATACGCCCTCGCCCACCTTCTTGCCCGGCACAGGGATGACGCGCACCGCCGTCGTCTTGTTGTTCACCATGCCGATGGCAGCCTCATCTGCAATGATCGCAGAGATCGTCGCCGCAGACGTGTCGCCCTCAATCGCAATCATATCCAGACCGACCGAGCAGACACAGGTCATCGCCTCAAGCTTCTCAATCGACAGACTGCCGCGCTGAACCGCATCGATCATGCCCTCATCTTCACTCACGGGAATGAACGCACCCGAGAGTCCGCCGACATGGGAGCTCGCCATAAGCCCCCCCTTCTTGACGGCATCGTTGAGGAGGGCGAGCGCCGCCGTCGTGCCCGGCGCACCGCACGCCTCCAGACCCATCTCCTCAAGAATACGCGCCACACTGTCGCCGACCTCCGAGGTCGGTGCAAGCGAGAGATCGATGATGCCGAACGGCACGCCCAGACGACGCGATGCCTCGCGTGCGACAAGCTGTCCCACACGCGTAATCTTGAACGCCGTGCGTTTGATCGTCTCGGCAATCTCCGTGAAGTCCGCCCCCTTGAGATCCTCAAGCGCGTGCTTTAGGACACCCGGGCCACTAACCCCCACATTGATGACGCGGTCGCCCTCGGCAACGCCGTGGAAGGCTCCCGCCATAAAGGGATTATCCCCCGGCGCATTGCAGAAAACAACGATCTTCGCGCAGCCGATTGCCTCCTGCTCGCGCGTCAGCTCTGCCGTACGTTTGATGACCTCGCCCATCTCGCGCACCGCATCCATATTGATGCCCGCTTTGGTCGAGCCAATATTGATCGAGGAACAGACAATATCCGTCGCTGCCATTGCCTGCGGAATCGAATTGATGAGCACACGGTCGCCGTGCGTCATCCCCTTTTCTACGAGCGCGGAAAAACCGCCGATGAAGTTGACCCCGACCGCCTTTGCCGCACGATCAAGAGCCTCCGCCACGGGGACGAAGGAATCCGTCTGACACGCGTCAGCTGCAATCGCGATCGGCGTAACCGAGATGCGCTTGTTGATGATGGGGATACCGTACTCCGTCTCGATGTCCTCGCCCGTGCGCACGAGGTACTCCGCCGAACGCGTGATCTTCTCGTACACATTCTGACAGAACTTGTCAATGTTTGGATGCGCACAGTCGCGCAGGGAAATCCCCATCGTGATCGTACGCACATCCAGACGGTTTTCCGTAATCATCCGATTTGTTTCACGGATGTCGTCAAATGTAATCACTCTGCCGCTCCTCGCTCAAACGCTGTGCATGACCTGAAAGATCTCCTGATGTTGGAGCTTAATGTCAAGACCGCGCTCCTCGCCCTTCTTCCGCAGGAGTTCCTGCAAATCCTTCAGGCGGATCTCCGCATCGTCCGGCATCTCGGCAATCATGACCATGTTGAAGAAACCGTCCATGATATTCTGATTCACATTCATGATGTTCACGCGCTGCTCTGCGAGAATCCCGCTCACCATCGCCACAATACCGACTTGGTCTCGTCCGACAATCGTCACAACCAGCTTCATCGTCGTCACTCCTCATCAAAAAAATAAGCATTCGCACCATTCGGAGCGAATGCAGCATAGCGTAAATTTTATCAGAAAATGCAGAGAGCGTCAATCATTACACAAATCAGTCATTCGAGCAAATACATCGCGAGCCCAGAACCGCAGCTTCTTCCGTCCCCCGATGCCTTTGCACGGCAGATCACCTGCGTCATCGTTCCCATCGGACAGATGACACACCATGCACGCGGACGATAGCGCAGCATCATCAAAATGCCGATGATTGCCGAGGTCAGCATGAGGCTGTAGAAGCCGAAGGCAAACTGTGCAGCCCACGGTGCGCCATCTCCGCTGTACGCCCAGCCCCACGGCACATCAAACAGCCAGAACAGTGTCACCGTCTCCCGCAGAGGAGCACCTGCCGCCGCATGATAGCTTACGAGCATCACATTGGCAAACATGGTCAGAAAGAACGCCAGGAATCCATAACGGAAGCGCCGACTGCGCAGCCACATTGGCAGTTCATTTCGTGCGGAAAGATGCAGACGGCTGCCGAGCAGCTGAAAGAGCTGTCCACGATCACAGTAGTGATTGCAGTAATCCTTGTTTCCCGCCACCAAAGCAAAGGCGAGCGGTGTGAGAAAGCAGATCATACCGAGCCATGCGAACAGAATATTGACAAAGCCCAGTGAGAAATACACGATAGAGAAGATCCAAAAATATTGATACCATCGCTTGCCCCTCGTCCTCATGTGCACACCTCCATTCGTATGATCTCCGCCGGACACTCACGACTGCACATACCGCAGCCGACGCAGCGTGCAGGATCGACCACCGCATAGAGCCCGCGCCTAACGGAGATTGCTCCACGCGGGCACACACTCTGACACGTTCCACAGGCAACGCAGCTTCCGCGTTCAACAACAGGGAGTGGTCGCTTCCTCGTCCCCATGAGCCGCCCCCTTCTCGTCTGCCCCACAGAGCAGGGCATGCAAGATCTTTGCAACACGTTCATCCTTCAACTGATAAGCAACCTCGAGCCCGCTGCGTTCTCCACGGATCAGCCCCGCCTGGCGCAACTTGCTCAGATGCTGCGACACGGTGGACTGCGGTGCATCCAGACAATCCTGCATATAGGAGACATTACAGCTCCCCTCACGCAGAAGCCGCCGCACAATACAGAGCCGTACGGGATGCGCCAATGCCCGCAAGAAATCTGCGGCCTCCTCAAGACGCTCCTGATCCTCAATTACCATCTTAATTTCTCTCCTCATGCTGCATCTTCATGTAAGTATAGCCGCCAACCATATTTTTTACGGAAAACCCGTGTGCCCGCAGAATCTGCTCTGCAAGATAGCCGCGCAGTCCCATCTTGCAGCAGACGACGATCGGTACCTGCGGGTCGAATTCATGCAGACGCTCGCGCAGCCGAGGCAAAGGAATGCGCTGCGCTCCTGCAATCTCGCCCGCATGATATTCCTCCGGCGGGCGAACGTCGATGAGCCTTGCCCCTGCCGCAAGTTCCGCCGAAAGCTCGTGCGGGAGAAGCGGAATACTCCTGCCCAGCAGAATATTTTCTGCTGCATAGCCGGCCATATTCACGGGATCTTTCGCTGCGGAATACGGCGGTGCATAGGACAGCTCAAACTCTTCCAAATCCGCAACCGTGAGCAACCGCCCGATGGCAGAGGCAAGAACATCGATGCGCTTGTCCACGCCCTCTGCTCTGATTGCCTGCGCCCCCAGTACAACACCATCCGAAAGACGGAAAATCAGCTTGAGCGCAACCTCCTTCGCCCCCGGATAATAGGCCACATGATGGCGGGGGAAAATCACCGTAAAGCGATAATCCTTTCCGTACACCATCCCTGCTGACTGGAGGGCTTGCTCGTTCTGCCCCGTTGCCGCTGCCGTAAGACCAAATACCTTGAGCGCGGCAGTTCCCACTACACCGCGATAGGCACGCGCCTCCCCTGCCATACGATCCGCAGCCAGACGTGCCTGCCGATTCGCAGGACCTGCGAGCGGGAGTGCCGTCACTTTTCCCGTCTGTGCGGAGCGAGTCAGCACCGCATCCCCAACAGCATAGACATGAGGGATATTGGTCTGCATATATTCATTGACAAGAATGTGCCCGCGCTCCCCGAGCGCAATGCCGCTCCCGTCGAGGAACGCGGTGTCGGGACGCACGCCGATCGCAAGCGCGACGAAATCCCCATGTACCGTACGCCCACTGGAAAGACGTACGCAGATCCCACCGTCCTCCTGCTCCTCAAATCCGGCAACTCCATCCCCAAGTGTAAGCTCTACGCCGTGCCTACGCAGCTCATCCTCAAGCAGCGAAATCATATCTGTGTCAAAGATCGGAAGGATATGCGGCATCGCCTCGACCAGAGTAACAGACAGCCCTCGCTCACGCAGATTTTCCGCAAGTTCCACGCCGATGAAGCCGCCGCCAACCACAACAACGCTGCCGCCCGTACCGACGAGGGAACGAATACGATCCGCATCCTGCACACTGCGCAGCGTCGCAATACGCGGATGATTGATGCCGGGGATTGGCGGACGCAGCGGCTTTGCTCCCGGTGAAAGCAGCAGCGCATCATAACTTTCCGTATATACGCCGTCCGCAGAGCGCACCTCTACGGTACGATTTTCCGTATCCACACGTGTGACTTCACTGCATACACGCACATCGACGTTATACATCCCACGGAACTTCTCAGGAGTTTGGAGGAGCAAGTCCCCCCGTTCAGCGATGACATCGCCCACATAGTACGGAAGCCCACAGTTTGCAAAGGATATATCCTCCCCTCGCTCAAAGAGAACGATTTCCGCGTGTTCGTCCAGACGGCGCAGACGTGCCGCAGCCGTCGCTCCGCCTGCTACCCCACCAACAATAATATACTTGCTCACATGAACTCCTCCTTTTACCTAATCGCTATATCCATATATTACGATATAAAGATATCTATGTCAATAAAAAACTGAGAGCACATATGCACCCTCAGATAAAATTCTCTTTCCTTGTAGAGCGTATGTTTTTTGCTATGAGGCTAAGGAAGCACTGATAAATTCAGCCGCGCCATCTTGACGCATCTTTTTTGCCCG
>NZ_DBHIVL010000008.1:0-46127 GCF_057271695.1 Centipeda sp. (in: firmicutes) | reverse complement strand
CATTCGATGTGGGGGTCTTGGTGATGGTGACGACATTCTTCTCGGCAGTGCCGGCGGATTCTGCACCCATGACCTTCGCGTCGCTGATATCCCCGCCCTCGATCGCGACGGTGTTTTTCGTCGCCGTTGCTGCGCTCTGTGCGCCGACGAGTTTGCCGGTGACGCTGCCGCCGCTGATGAGCACATCGTTCTCTTCGGCTGCACCCGTCGCGCTCTGTGCTCCGACCAGGGTGGTGACGCTGCCGCCCGCAGCGATGGCATGGTTCTTGTATGCCTTGCCGTGCTTCGTCTTGGCACCGTAGGCATTCGTCACCGTTGCGCCGTCGATCGTTAGGGTGTTCTCCTCTGCCGTGCCGTTTGCGGTCTGTGTGTCGCCGCCGATGGCATTGGTGACGTTGCGCCCGCTTTGAGGGTGAGGTTGTTGTGCAGGGTTTTGCCGTCCGTTTGGTAGACGGTCTTGCCGCCGAATACGTCCGTATGTGTGCCGCCGTTCACCTCGACGTTGGCCTTCTGCCACTTGTACGCCGAGAGGTCAAGGCTGCCGCCGGTGGTTGCCGCCAGGTTGTTGTCGGTGACAAGGCTGTATTCGACATCGTCCGAACGCTCGCTGCCCGTTGCAGGGGTGTAGCCGTTCAGTGTGAGGGTTTTGCCCGCTGCCATCCGGAAGAGGTGTACGTTCTTTTCCATGACGTTGCCGAGCCATGCGGAGACCGTGGTGTTCGTCGGCTTCTCGATGGTGCTGTAGGTGAGTGTAGTATCCTGATTCAGGGTGAGGACGGTATCCCCGTCGCCAACGCTCGGTCCAAGGTTGAACTTGATCGTGCCGAAGTTCCTGAGGCTGCCGACGTGAGCACCCTTGCTCTTGATGGCAAGGACGTTGCCCGTGGCTGCCTTGTTGCCGCCGACGAGATCACCCGTGACGGTGACGGCGGCGTTGTTCGTGCCGTCGCCGATGGCGATGGTGTTGCCCGTGGTCGTACCGTTATGGTTGGCAAAGCCGCCGTAGACGCTTCCCCCAACGCTGCCGCTGAGGAGGTTGACGGTGTTGCCCGTGGCTGCGCCGCTTGCGGAGGCGTGGGTCAGTGCGCCGCCCTTGAGATCGTGCGTCACGCTTGCACCCTTGAGATCAATGATATTCTTGGTGGCGTTTCCTGCCTCGGTGCGGACATCTGCGCCGTAGCCGTACTTGACCGTGCCGCCTTCGAGAATGAGTTTGTTCTCTGCCGCATCGCCCGTCTTCTTGTAGCCGTCTATGCCGTCGCCCGCTGCAAGGTTCTGTGCAATGCCGCCGTAGGCCGCCGCAGTGATACTGCCGCCTGTCACAGTGAGCACGTTCTTTTCGACGTTGTTGCCAATTTTGCTGCGTCCGCCCCATGCCTCGGGGTCAGAGCCCGCGCTGTAGGTCGGATGGTTGTTCGCAAAGCGGTAGCCTGTGACATTGACGTGTTTATCCTGTGCTGTTTTGTTGTCTGTATTCAAAACATACTCATAGTCGCCCTCTGTCTTTGCATTCCGCGCGCGTACCGCATCGTAGTTCGTAAAGGTGACGTTGTTCGTGCTGTGCAGGAGGGTGAGGATACGATCCGTCGTGGGGCTTGCCGTGATGGTGTCAAGGTTCTTGAGCGTCATCTTCGACCAGTCAATCGTGGTGCCCCCGCCGTTCGTGAGCGTCAGGAGGGTGTCGCCCACGCTGACGTTGTGCGCCACGTCGAAGTTGACGTTTTCGAAGTTCTTGACATCCACAGCACGCGCATTTCGGCTGTTGACGTTCAGCGTGTTGCCCGTGACGACATCCGCCGCACTGCCGGGCGAAGCGCCGCCGTAAATGGTGACATGCGCGAGTGTGGGCGCAGAAAACTCATGACTCCCCACACCGAGGTTGACGGTATTGCCCGTCGCTTTGCCCGTGCCGTTCGTATAGCCGCCATAGATTTCAGCACCTATGCCGAACGTGCCTTTTTCGATGTTGATGATGTTGTCTGCTGCGTTGCCCGCCGAGACAGCAGAGAGTGCCGTGTTCGACGCGATATAGCCGCCGTAGAGTCTGCCGCCCACATTCAGCGTACCGCCCTTGATGTTAATGATGTTGTGTGTCGCATCGGCGTGCTTCGCCTCATCGACAAGATCCGGATGGTCCTTGTCCCACGGGTTGACCAGCAGGTGAACGCCGGTCGTATAGCCGGCATAGCCATTGGTCACCGATGCGCCCTCGTACAGGTTCAGCGTATTCGCATCCGCTCCGCCGTTTTTTGCATCGGTATAGCCCGCACGGGCATCTGCATGGCTGCCGCCCGTAAGGTTCAGCTCGTTGTGATTCGTCGTATTGCCATAGATGGACAGCCCTGCGTACGTGCCGCGTGCCGTCGTACCGGGGGCTGTGACGTTCCTCTCTTTTCCTGCGTTTTGGAAGCGATCGCCATCCAGCATGAATTTCTCGACAGTGACCGTGCCGACCGCATCGGTATCCCCTGTCCTGCCGAACTCATAGTCGTCCGCATTCCCGACAAAACGCGGGCGGTAGTTGTTCAGATTAGCCCGTCCCTGGAAAAGAGTGACCGCCAGATGATCGGTCTCCTTCGTTTTGTGCAGTGCCGTCCATCCGTCGAGACCTTTGACCGTGATCTTGTTCCAGTCAAAGTCTAGATCCCTCCTTATATGGAGCATCGTCCTCCCAGGTGTGACATCTTCCTGATCCAAGACGAATTTCATCTTCTCAAAGTTATGAATATCATAGACTTCGTTTTCCATGCTTCTGACCTGCAGCAGGTTCCCGGTGGTCTGGTCTTTTGTGGGATCATCTCCCCATCCGCCGTACAGCGTCAGATTGTCTGTCGCGTTTCCTGTCACGCCTGCCAACGTTACGATGTTGCCCGTTGCGTTGTTCTTCGCCGAGAATCCGCCGAGGACGTTCAGCCATCCCCGTACCCGCACATTCTTGAGCACCACCTCGTTTTCTGTGGAGTCGCCCACATCCGACAGCGTTCTGCCGCCGAACAGAGTCAGTCCGCCAATTTCACGCCCCTCAACGGTCAGGACGTTGCGCGTCGTCGTATGCCCCAGTGTCGAGAGCCCCGCAAAGACGGTATTCCCGTAAACCGTCTGTTCGTAGTCGGTATCCGCATCCGGGGGGAGCGGCGCGGACTCCGGCTCATAGATAACCCTTGCGTCCCGATACGGATGCCGCTCAAAATAAATCTTCCAGACACGGTCGGGGTAAAAAAAGTCCCTCTGATCACGAATGCCATATTCATAGCCGTCGGATGTTGTGCCGTTGATGGACGAGGTGCCGTAGTTCACCACGCGAAAGGTTGTGGAGGCGACGGCAAGCGTGACATACTGTGATTTTTTGCTCTTTTCTCCCCATGTCTTCGCACCGACCACCTCGATCTTCGTCCAGTCAAAGCCACCGGGTATGGCGAAGTTCTTCATCATAGCATCCCGGGACACAATGCCGTCGTCCAGAAAAAACCTTATCTTTTCAAAGTTGTTAATGCTGCTGACTTCGTTTTTCGTCCCCTTGACCTGCAGCACATTCCCGGTGATCCGGTCTTTTGTGGGGTCTTCGCCGCCGCCGCCGTACAGATCCAACCATGCTCCGCCATAGTTTCCCACCCCGCCTAAAAGCGTGACCGTATTGCCGGTCGCGTCGTTTTTTTTCGCCCAGCCGCCGTAAATCGTCGGCCAACGTGGTGGAAGCCTCTTCGGATTCTTTAGAATGACCTCGTTGCCGGTCGCCTTCCCAATACCGGAGGTATACCCGCCGTACACCGATACAAAGCCAATCGGTACATCCGTGAGGGTCACTGTGTTCCCATATACATTGCCGGTATCTGTCGATGAGTCGATCACACCGCCCGCGATGAACGACGGAAGCGTGTCGCCGGGGCCATACGCCACGTGCTGATGGGAGACATCAGCAGCATGTGCATCATGAAAGAACATCTGCCCCCCCCCGCACAGAGAAAATGCAGCCAATAGGGACAGCCGTCGCCGCAACCATATTCCATTCATCACAATCACACACCTTTGGATTTGATTATCGCAAAATGATGGTTAGCTCTTTTGTCCCAACCATACTACTTTTCCATACGGTATGTCAATCTTTTTTTCGTAATCGACCGTGTTTCCCCTATACTCACCGCCCATACAGCCGACGCACGAACCATGACAGGATACGTCCGCGCCCGAGGAGGCTGACAACTGCGCCGAGAACGAACACGCCCACGACGACCATAACGATGGCGGGCAATGCGACAAAGATGAAGAGCGCGAGCAGTGTCCCGACGACCGCCGCCCAGAGAAGGCTCGTGAGGAGCGATCTCTGCTGTCCTCCGCCGATGCGGATATAGCGTACGGAGGAACCGCGCGGCGCACTCCCATATGCACCGTCGCCGTGCGCACCGCCATACTGCGCCTGCCCCTCGTCCGCACGCGGTTCTGCGCCGCTCTCATCCACCGTTACGCCGCGATAGGCGGCACTCTCCTCACGGCTCATCGGCCGCACACGCGAGTTCTGATCCATGAGAGCCTCCTCCCTAAAAGTTTGCTTTCCCGTGGACAACGCTGTAGAGCATTGTCACAAAGCCCTCCTCCCCGAGATAGCGGGGGTCATAGGGCACACAGCACAGTGCTTCGCGCATACGCTTCTGCGCGGCACGCACTGTTTTCTGATCCGAGCCGACCACATGATAGAGCTCCGTGATCGGCGAGAGGTCGATGTTGTTGATCTCGGCAAAGAGAAAGATCGTCGCGGTCAGTGCCTCCGCCGTACGCGCGCGCTTGAGATCGGTCTGCGCGTAGTCGAGAAAGAGCTCGCACATGAGCAGCTGTGCGTAACGGCTGAAGCCGATCTTCTCCGCAATGATATGAAGCACCCCCAGCTCCTCCGCACAGGTGCGCGGAGCGATCGTCCGCTCGATGGGATCGGGCAGCGCATGGCGCGGCAGCACGTTGAGCTGTGCCAGTGTCGAGAGCACATGGATCGTGTGGCGTACGAGTGCCGCCTCGCGCGCGAGAAAATCATCCATCGTCCCCTCGGGCGACTGCATCTGAAAGAGCTCATACGCCCGATGCAGGGTGTCGCTGATCCGCTTTTGCAGACGCTTGCTCGCGGGAATCGCCGTGATGTAGTTGAGCATCATCATGCCCTCATCACAGATGTGTCCAAAGAGGATGCTCTTCGTGAGCGTCCCCGGGATATCCGGATGCGGCAGAACGACCTCCTCATCGCGCAGGATATCGCGGCAGACAACGTGATCGTCGTATTCCTCCGTCACAGCGAGCACGGCAAACCGCGCCGCAAGCAGGTCGCGGATGATCTCGCGGTCATCGTAGCTGAGATTGTCCCACTCCATCTCGCTGTAGCGGGAGATCGGCGTTTCATCCGTGCGGATCAGATGATAGTCAAAGAAAAAGTAGTCCCAGAACCGCAGCCAAAAGGTCTCCTTCTCCTCCTCCGACGCGTGTTCGTACTCCTCCATATCGTAGAGGTCGCCCGTGTAGATCATCGCAGCGCGTCCGATATCGAGCTGATACTCAGGGCGACGGTAGTATTCACCGATGCGGTGGAGGAGCTCATTGAGCCGAATGTTCAACTCCTCCATCTCGATGCGTTCGTCCTCCTCGATGTCCTCGATCGTCAGTCCGTCGATCTCCTCCCACGCGACGCGCTCGGGCAGACGAAACCGCCCCGTGATGTAGAACATCTCGAGATCCGCGTCGAGCTCGCCAAGGTCGATGTCGTAGTCGCCCGTCTCGTCGAGATAGGTCAAAAAGGAGCGCATGCGCTCGAAATAATCCTCCGCATGACGTTTCAGAGGACGGCGATCAATATGCGCATCGGCATAGCGGAAAAAGAGTGCAAGGTAGTCAATGCGGATAAAGAGCCGCGCAAGCGAGTCGTCCCGCCGCTGAATGACCGTGAGGAAATCCTCAATGCAATGCCAGTCTGCACAGAGCTCCTCATTGCTCCGCCCGCGCCATGCTGCCGCACGCAGATAGCGTTCGATCAGTGTGCGTGCGACAAAGATATTTGCACGCCCGTTCTGCGAATAAAAACGCTTGACTAACGTATAGACATTTTCCATGAGCCCTCCCGCCGTCATGCGTCCCAACACAAAAAACCAATTCTGTTTATCCTAACAAATGTCTGAACCAATGTCAATGCACAAAAAGACGGCTGTGGCAAGGTTGTGTAGCCGCAGCCGCCTGCTGTGTCATGCAAAGAGATCCTTGAACTTCTCCGTGAAGCTCTTCTGCTCCGGATTCACCGCATCGCCGCTGAGTGCGGCGAACTCCTTGAGAAGCTCCTTCTGCTTCGAGGAGAGCTTTTGCGGCGTCGTGACCTTGACGCGAACGTGCTCGTCGCCGCGCCCCGCACCGCGCAGGTTCGGAATGCCCTTGCCCTTCACGCGCAGCACCGTACCCGTCTGGATGCCCGCAGGTACCTTGAGATCAACTGCACCGTCGAGTGTCGGCACCTGCACCGTATCGCCGAGCGATGCCTGTACGAACGTAATCGGAATCTCGATGAGAACATCGTTTCCGCGCCGCTGAAAGAGCTCGTGCGGACGGATGAAGATGTAGACGTAGAGGTCGCCGCTCGCGCCGCCGCGCACACCTGCCTCGCCGCCGCCCGAGACGCGGACGCGCTGTCCGTCGTCCACACCGCGCGGAATGTTGACCTTGATCGTCTTCGTGATGCGCTTGCGCCCCGTGCCGTGGCAGTCGCCGCACGGATTCTTGATGATCTTGCCCGTGCCGTGGCACTGGCTGCAGGTGCGCGAGGTCATCATGCTGCCGAACATCGTCCGCTGCATGACCTGCTCCTGCCCGCTGCCGTGACAGGTCGCGCAGGTCTCCGCACTTGAGCCCTTCGCCGCGCCCGAGCCGTCGCAGGTAGGACAGTTCTCCTCACGCGGGATGGAGAGCTCGACCTCCTTGCCAAATGCCGCCTCCTCAAACGAAATCTCAAGGTCATAGCGCAGATCTGCGCCACGCTCAGGCCCCTGCCGGCGTGCGCGGCGTCCACCGCCGCCCATGCCGAACATATCGAAGATATCATTCATGTCGAAGCCGCCGAATCCGCCGGCACCGCCGAAGGGATTCCCTCCGGCAGAGCCGCCGCGCCGCGGGTCGAAGGCATCGTGACCAAACTGGTCGTACGCCGCCTTCTTCTGCGGATCCTTCAGCACATCGTACGCTTCGTTGACCTCCTTGAATTTCTCCTCGGCAGTCTTGGGGTCGTCACGGTTGAGGTCGGGGTGATACTTGCGCGCGAGTTTCTTGTATGCCTTTTTAAGCTCATCGTCCGAGGCGCCCTTTTGGACGCCCAGGACTTCGTAGTAATCGCGTTTCTCGCTCACGATACCACCTTACTTCTTATCGTCCTTGACTTCGGTAAACTCTGCGTCAACCACGTTGTCGTCCTGCGGTGCGCTCTGTGCGCCCGCATTCGCATCTGCGCCCGGTGCTGCCCCTGCCGCCCCCGCCGCCTGCTGTGCCTGCTGATATGCCGCAGCGGAAAGCTCGTAGAGCGGCTGGCGTGCCTCCTCGGTCGCCGCCTTGATCGCCTCGATGTCCGAGCCCTTGAGCGCTTCCTTCAGCTTGTCGATGGCAGTCTGCGTCTTCTGGACGAGTGCCTGATCCCCGTTCTCGCCAAGATCCTTGATCGCCTTCTCCGCCTGATAGACGAGGGAATCGCCCGCATTGCGTGCATCGACGGCTTCCTTCTGCGCCTTGTCCTCGGCGGCATGGGACTCCGCCTCCTTGACCATGCGCTCGATGTCCTCTTTGCTCATGCCGCTGTCGGACTGGATCGTGATCTTCTGCTCCTTGCCCGTGCCGAGATCCTTCGCCGACACGTTGACGATGCCGTTCGCGTCGATGTCGAACTTGACCTCGATCTGCGGCACGCCGCGCGGTGCGGGCGGGATGTCCGTGAGCTGGAAGCGTCCAAGCGTCTTGTTGCCCGCCGCCATCTCGCGCTCGCCCTGCAGGACGTGGATCTCAACGCCCGGCTGATTGTCCGCCGCCGTGGAGAACACCTGACTCTTCGATGTCGGGATGGTGGTGTTGCGGTCGATGATCTTTGTGCAGACACCGCCGAGCGTCTCAATGCCGAGGGAGAGCGGCGTGACATCGAGGAGCAGCACGTCCTTGACCTCGCCGACGAGAACGCCGCCCTGAATCGCCGCGCCGATGGAGACGCACTCATCGGGATTGACGCCCTTCGAGGGCTCCTTGCCGAGGATCTTGCGGATGGCTTCCTGCACCGCAGGGATGCGGGACGAACCGCCGACAAGGATGATCTTGTCGATTTCATTCCCCGAAAGTCCTGCATCCTCCATCGCCTTGCGCGTCGGGATCATCGTGCGCTCCACGAGATCCGCCGTCAGCTCGTCGAACTTCGCACGCGAGAGCGTGAGGTCGAGATGCTTCGGTCCCGTTGCGTCTGCCGTGATGAACGGCAGGTTGATATTCGTCTGGCTCATGCTCGAAAGCTCGATCTTCGCCTTCTCCGCCGCCTCGATGAGACGCTGTGCGCTCATCTTGTCCTGTGAGAGGTCGATGCCGTTCTCCTTCTTGAACTGCGCGACCATCCAATCCATAACCTTCTTGTCGAAGTCGTCGCCGCCGAGCACCGTGTCGCCGTTCGTCGCCTTGACCTCGAACACTCCTTCGCTGAGTTCGAGAATGGACACGTCGAACGTGCCGCCGCCGAGGTCAAAGACGAGTACCGTCTCGTCCTGATCCTTGTCGAGACCATAGGCGAGCGCTGCCGCCGTCGGCTCGTTGATGATGCGCAGCACCTCAAGACCTGCGATCTTGCCCGCATCCTTCGTTGCCTGACGCTGGCTGTCGTTGAAGTACGCCGGGACGGTGATAACCGCCTGCGAAACGGTCTCGCCGAGGTATGCCTCCGCGTCGCTCTTGAGCTTCTGCAGGATCATCGCGGAGATCTCGGGCGGCGTGTAGTTCTTGCCGTCAATCGTCACATGATAGTTGCCCTCGCCCATGTGACGCTTGATGGACGAAATCGTGCGGTCGGGGTTCGAGACCGCCTGGTTCTTCGCGAGACGCCCGACAAGACGCTGCCCGTCCTTCGTAAAGCCCACGACGGACGGCGTGATGCGGCTGCCCTCGGGGTTCGTGATCACCGTCGGCTCGCCGCCCTCCATCACGGAGACAACGGAGTTCGTCGTTCCAAGATCGATACCAATTACTTTAGCCATTTTATATTCCTCCAAAAACCTTATAAGATGTTATCTTCTTAATTTCCGGCTACCTGCACCATCGCGGGGCGGATGACTCTGCCCTTTGCCTGATAGCCCTTCTGCAAGACCTGCGTGATCGTGCCGTCCTCCACATCGGGATTCTCGACACGCATGACCGCCTGATGGATGTTCGGATCAAAGGGCTGCCCCTCCGCCTCGATGTTCTCAAGGCCGTGCTTATCCAGTACCTCGCGCAGCTGCGTAAAGATCATCTCCACGCCCTTTTGAAACGCCTCCACATCCGTCTGCTCCACCGCCATTGCCCGCTCAAAATTGTCGAGCAGCGGCAGGAGATCCGTGAGTATGTTCTGCGTGATGACAGCGGAAAGCTCCTCCTTCTCCTTTCCCATGCGGCGGCGAAAATTCTCAAAATCCGCCTGCAAGCGCAGGATGCGGTCGCCCTTTTCCTTTAGCTCCGCTTCGAGTGCGGCAGCCCTGTCCTCCTCTGCGGGGACATCCTCCACGGTCACATCTGCGGGAGTGTCCTCCGTTTCTGTCACTTCCTCCACGGGCTGCTCCTCTGCAGTCATTTCTTCCTTTTCCTGCAAGCCGTTCACCTCTCCTACCATTTCAGCTGATCGATCATCTCTGTTAAATTCGTGTTCACATAGTCCAGGATACGCATTGCCTTCGCGTATTCCATGCGCGTCGGACCGAGCACGGCAATCGTCCCGAGCAGTCTGCCGTCGACATGATACGTCGCTGTGATGAAACTGCTGTCCCAGAACGTACTGTTCACGTGCTCACGTCCGATCGTAACCGCAAGCCCCTCGCCCGCATGGGTATGCAGGATGTCTTTGACGAGATCCTCACGCTCGAGCACGAGCAGCATCGCACGGACGCGGTCGAGATCCTGAAACTCAGGATTCCCGAGCAGCTGCGCCGTGCCGCCGAGGTAGAGACGATCCTCCGACCGCCCCTCAAGCGCACGGTGCATGACCTCCACTGCCGCGACGAAGATGGATTCGTCGCCGATGGCATCGCGCACACGGCGCATATCTGTCTTCGTCACATCGCTGAGTGCCTTACCCGAGAGCGTCGTATTGACCGCCCCCGCCATGCGCTGAAAGTCTGCAAATGTCGCACCGTCGGGAATCTCGACAATGCGGTTCTCCACAAAGCCCGCATCCGTCATGAGCACGGCGATTGCGTGGCGCATATCGAGCGGCAGGAACTGCAGCATACGGAACGTCGACTGCGCCGCCTGCGGCGCGAGCACGAGCGAAACATTGTGCGTCACATCCGCAATCAGCCGCGCCGTCTCTTGGAACACCTCGTCAAGCCGCCGCACGCGTCTCCGATACCAGTCGTGAATCTTCTTCTTCTCGGCGTCCGTCACGGGTGCAACGGGCTGCAGTCCGTCAACGTAGAAGCGATAGCCCTTTGATGAGGGAATCCGTCCGGCAGAGGTGTGCGGATGCTCCAGATAGCCGAGCATTTCGAGATCCGCCATCTCATTCCGAATGGTGGCAGGGCTGATGCCGAGATTGTATTTCTGCGCGAGTGTCCGCGATCCGACCGGCTCTGCCGATGCGATGTAGTCATCGACGACCGCCCACAGGATCTGACTCTTGCGTGCGTCCAGATCGTCCGACATTCACCCCTCTCCTCTCCTTTGAACCACTGTTAGCACTCTCTAAAACTGAGTGCTAGTCAAAAGCTATACTGAATATACACGGGAAAAAGCAAAAAGTCAAGAGAGAAATGACAAAAAGTCAAAAAGGGTTGTTAGGGAATCGCTGATAAAATGAAATCTGCCAGATTGGCGTAGATTTTTCGTCCGAACAAGGAGGCAAACCGGACGCATAGCAAGGGCTATGTGGAGGATCGAGGGCACAGTGCGGGCAAAAAAGATGCGTCAAGATGGCAGTGCTGAATTTATCAGTGCTTCCCTAATATACCTGCGCATTTTTTCATTCATAGCAAATAAAAAAACCGCCTCCCCCAATGGGAAAGCGGTCCCTCAAACTCAGTTTCGTCTGAATTACTTCAGCTCGACCGTTGCGCCGGCTTCTTCGAGCTTGCCCTTGAGCTCCTCAGCCTCAGCCTTGCCGATGTTCTCCTTGACCGGCTTCGGTGCGCCGTCAACGAGCTCCTTCGCTTCCTTCAGGCCGAGACCCGTCGCCTCACGGACAGCCTTGATGACGTTGATCTTCTTGTCGCCTGCAGATGCGAGAACGACCGTGAACTCCGTCTTCTCCTCCTCAGCACCGCCGGCAGGTGCAGCAGCACCAACCGCAGCAACAGCAACCGGTGCAGCTGCGCTGACACCGAACTTCTCCTCCATCGCCTTGACAAGCTCGGAGAGTTCGAGAACGGTCATGTTCTCAATGGCTTCCAGAATCTGATCCTTGTTCATGATATACCTCCAAAATAACGTAATTTCTCTCTGTATGTCCTATGCGGATATCTTATGCGGACGCCTTCTGCGCACGCACTGCATCAAGCACATAGACGGCATTGCGGATAACGCCCTGAAGCACGTTCACCGTGTTCGTGATCGGCGCATTCATGCTGCCCATGAGCTTTGCGATAAGCTCTTCGCGCGACGGCAGGGATGCCAGAGCCTTTACCTCGTCAGACGAGATAACCTTGCCCTCGACCGTACCGACCTTGACGGACAGAATGCCCTTATCGTCGAGCTTGTTCTTCTTGATGTAGTCACAGACGACCTTCGCCGGAGCGACCGCATCCTCTGCCGAGAATGCAAATGCGGTCGTACCCTCAAGGTGGGGGTCAAGCCCCTCAAGCCCGAGTGCGTCGGCTGCGCGGCGCACCATCGTGTTCTTCACAACGTGATAGGTAACACCTGCAGCACGCAGCTCGCGACGCAGCTCCGTATCCTGTGCAACGGTAAGCCCGCTGTATGTCGTAAAGACCGCACCCTTCGCCGAGGCGAGCTGTTCTTTCAGCTTCTCGACGATGACTTCTTTTTTGTGATCTGCCATGTAATCATTTCCCTCCCTTCATTTTTGGGATATAAAAATCTCCGGCTGCTCTACTGCCGGAGATGAATGTTCAAATTCACGTCCGACCTCGGCAGGCGACAAAAGTCGTTAGATGCTTGCGCAAACCTGCTGTCTACAGCCCGGGGAAATTCCGTGCGCTCTTAGCTGAGCGCAACGGGGACGGCAGGTCCCATCGTCGCCACAACGGTGATGGAGCGGATGTACTGCCCCTTTGCCGCTGCCGGCTTCACGCGGATGAGCGTGTCGATGACTGCCTGATAGTTCTCGCGGAGCTTGTCCGCGTCGAACGACGCCTTGCCGATGGGGACATGGATGTTGCCCGCCTTGTCCGTGCGGTACTCCACCTGTCCTGCCTTGATCTCGCCAATCGCCTTCTTGAGATCCATCGTGACCGTGCCGAGCTTCGGGTTCGGCATGAGTCCGCGCGGACCGAGCACCTTGCCGAGACGGCCGACCGTGCCCATCATGTCGGGCGTTGCGACGGCGACATCGAAGTCGAGCCAGCCGCCCTGGATCTTCTGCACGATCTCATCCGAGCCGACGAAGTCCGCACCGGCAGCCTCTGCCTCTGCGACCTTTTCGCCCTTGGCGAAGACGAGAACGCGCTGGGTCTTGCCCGTGCCGTTCGGCAGGACAAGCGCACCGCGCACCTGCTGATCCGCATACTTCGGATCGACGCCGAGGCGCACGTGCAGTTCGATGGTCTCGTCGAATTTGGCGGTTGCCGTCTTCTTTACGAGTTCCATCGCCTCCTGCGAAGCATAGAGCTTGCCGCTCTCGATGAGCTTCGCAGCGTCTTGGTATTTCTTACCAAACTTTGCCATGAATAACTCCCTTCGTGGTCATAGCGGGCATACGCCCTTCCACTGTATCACAGATTAGTCTGTGATCACAATACCCATGCTGCGGGCAGTGCCCTCGATCATGGATGTCGCCGCCTCGATCGATGCGGCGTTCAGATCCGGCATCTTGCTCTCGGCGATCTCACGCGCCTTCGAGCGCGGGAGCTTCGCGACCTTCGTCTTGTTCGGCTCACCCGACGCCTTCTCAATGCCCGCCGCCTTCTTCAGCAGAACTGCTGCCGGAGGGGTCTTCGTGATAAAGGTAAAGGAACGATCCTCAAAAACCGTGATCTCAACCGGAATGATAAGCCCCGCCTGTTTTGCCGTGCGCTCATTGAAGTCCTTGACGAACGCCATGATATTCACGCCCGCCTGACCAAGCGCAGGTCCTACCGGAGGAGCCGGTGTCGCCTTGCCCGCAGGAACCTGCAGCTTTACGACACGCGCAACCTTCTTTGCCATCGACAAATCACCTCCTTTCGGTGTATGTTTTTAGAATCAAATCAGTTCGACCTGATCGATCTCTACATCAAGGGGCGTTCCATCCACGTCGACCTGCACGCGCAGTCCCGACGAGTCGATGGAGGTGATCTTGCCCGCGTAGTCCTCGAATGCGCCCGAGGCGATGCGGACGGTATCCCCGACGTTCACCTTCGTACGGCGTTTCGGCTCTGCGCCGACCGAGCCCGAGAGGATGCGCTCCGCCTCCTCTGCCGTCAACGGGATCGGATGCTTCTCCGAGCCAACAAAGCCCGTGACGCCCGTCGTGTTGCGAACGACGTACCACGAACGCTCATCGACAATCATATCGACCAGCACGTAGCCCGGAAACACCTTGCGTGGGACGACCTTTTCCTTGCCGTCCTTCATCTCAATCTCGTTCTCCACGGGAACGACGACGTTGAAAATCATCTCGCTCATGCTCGCTGAGTGCATGAGCCGCTCAAGGTTCGCCTTGACCTTGTTCTCATAGCCCGAATAGGTGTGGATGACATACCAAGCCCGGTGCGGGTTTGCCTGCCTGAGATAGAGTTCTTCCTTATCCGCCATGTCCCTCTCCCGGTCTAGTAATGCAGTATGATCTGGAAGATACGCGCAAAAATCGTGTCACAGATCCAGATCAGTGCGCAGACAACAACAATGGCGATGCCGACGACACCCGTATAGGTTGCCAGCTCGCGTCTCGTGGACCACGAGACTTTTTTCATCTCTGCGACAACTTCCCGCAGGAATTTGACTATTTTTCCCATGACAGAGGGCGCTTACTTCGTCTCTTTGTGCGGCGTGTGCTTGCGGCAGAACTTGCAGAACTTGCTGAACTCAAGACGATCCGGGTTGTTCTTCTTGTTCTTGTTCGTGCGGTAGTTGCGGCTATGGCACTCCGTGCACTCAAGCGTAATGTTGTTGCGCATGAATATCCACTCTCCTCATTCGTTCTTTGGTTTCATCAAAAATGACTTTTACCAATTTATCATACTTGGAAAATGCTGTCAACGCATTGTGAGGGCATTTTCACAAAAAAGCATAAAAGAACCCCCGAAGTGGGGGTGTGTTGCAAAATGGTGGCGGCACAGAGATTTGAACTCCGGACACTGCGGGTATGAACCGCATGCTCTAGCCAACTGAGCTATGCCGCCGGTGGTGGGCAGGGATGGATTCGAACCATCGTAATCCGAAGATGACAGATTTACAGTCTGTTGCCTTTAACCACTCGGCCACCTACCCATGAAAGCTATGTAATTGGTTGCGGGGACAGGACTTGAACCTGTGACCTTCGGGTTATGAGCCCGACGAGCTACCGACTGCTCCACCCCGCGATAAAAGGTGGTGGGCAGGGATGGATTCGAACCATCGTAATCCGAAGATGACAGATTTACAGTCTGTTGCCTTTAACCACTCGGCCACCTACCCATGAAAGCTATGTAATTGGTTGCGGGGACAGGACTTGAACCTGTGACCTTCGGGTTATGAGCCCGACGAGCTACCGACTGCTCCACCCCGCGATATGTGTCCGCGCATTTGCGCTAACAATACGGTATTATACGGCAAAGGCTGCGGCACGTCAATACCCAAAATGTAAAATGGAGCAGAAAATTTCTGCTCCATCATTTTCGTTGTGTTGTATTACTCCGCAGCGTCGCCGTCGAAGAGATACGAGTACCGCTCCTTGAACTCATCATGCGTCATGCGGTAGGCGTTTGCAAGACCCGGATCGTCAAGGTCGCCCTTTTCGAGGCGCATCATGAAGCCGCGCGCAATCTGATAGTGCACGGAGTTGATGTTGACCTTGCGCACCTTCGTCTTGCCCGTCTCGGGATCGCGGATCTCATCGAAGCGCATGGGCACCGCCTGATTATCCTGGATCGTGATGATTGCACCCGAGTCGCCGCTCATGAGGAACTTCACCGCTGAGTAGCCGAGCGAACGGCAGTAGTCGATGTCGTACGCAATCGGTGCCGTGCAGCGCAGCTCGTAGCCGATCTCCTTGTCGATGACGGAGATCGTGATGCCGAGTTTCTTCGTCTCGGCGAGCACTGCCTGCTTGAGGATCTCACCGAAGTCAAGCTCGCTGTAGCGGATGTGTCCGTGCTCGTCCGTGACGACGTTGCCGAGCTTGGCGAAGTCCTCCTCGGCAATCTTCTCGATCACACCCTCGGCAATAACGGCGACACCGTAGTTGCGCCCTGTGAGGTAGCGTTTCACAATCGAGCCGGTGATGATGTCGACAACCTGCTGAAGGGGAATCTTGTCCTGTGCAAACTCCTCAGGGATAACGGTGATCGCCGCGCCCGCGCTGCGCCCCATGCCGAGGGCGAGATGCCCCGCCGTGCGCCCCATGGCGATGGTGAAGTACCAGCGGTTGTTCGTCGTGCTCGCGTCCTCCATGAGGTTCTCGATCTCCATCGTACCGAACGCGCGCGCGGTCTCAAAGCCGAATGTCGGAACTCCCTCGGGCAGCGGCAGGTCGTTGTCGATGGTCTTCGGGACGTGGACGACGTTGATCGTACGCCCCATTTTGCGGGCAAACTCGGAGACTGCCATTGAGCTGAATGCCGTGTCATCGCCGCCGATGGTGACGACGTGGGTCACGCCAAGCTCGGTGAGGGTCTCGACGACGGTACGCAGATCAGATTCCTTTTTCGTCGGGTTGAAGCGCGACATCTTGAGGATGCAGCCGCCTGTCAGATGGATGCGGCTGATGTTCGCGGGCTCAAGACGCACATAGTTCTTCTCGCCGCGCGCGAGCCGCGAGAAGCCGTCATAGATGCCGAGCACGTCCCAGCCGTGGCGCGTCGACTCGCTGACAACAGCAGAGATGACGCTGTTGATGCCGGGCGCGGGGCCGCCCCCACAGATAATCGCAATGACATTCTTGATCCCAATCATGAATATGCCTCCTCTTTGGAATTGTCTGTACACTATAAGGGATTCGACGAAATACGTTGTTTTCCTGCCACGGGAAAACTTTTGATGTCGCAGCTCGAAAGGGGGATGAGTGGCAGCCGTGTAATGCTGCTAAGCGAAACTCTGTGTTCGCGTGGAGCATGCACGGTGAGGGTCATCGTTTCCGACTGCGCCGCCCAATATTTGTCACGGTCTTGCCCGATTTTTTGCTGCGCGGTTTTGGCTTTGCGCTTTTCGGCGCAGACCGTTTCTGTCCCCCTTTTCGCACGGCTGCCTGTCCGCCCGCCTCGTCAAGACGCGCAGGGCGCGGCTTCTTCTTGACCGCCGTGCGGCGCAAACGCTCCTTGAGTGCCGCCTCCATCTTGCGCAGCTTCTCGTGCTGATGCGCCGCAACAAGTGTGATTGCCTTCCCCTGTGCCCCCGCGCGCCCCGTGCGCCCAATGCGATGGATGTAGTCCGTCACGGTCGGCGGCAGATCGTAGTTGTAGACGTGGGTCACGCCCTCGATGTCGAGCCCGCGCGCAGCGATGTCGGTCGCACAGAGGATTTGCAGCTTTGCCGCGCGGAACTGCCGCAGGACAAACGCACGCTGCGTTTGCGTGAGATCGCCGCTGAGTGCGTCGACAAGATAGCCGTGCTGTGCAAGTGCCATCATCAGAGCGCGTGTGCGTTCCTTCGTCGCGCAGAAGACCATTGCGAGATAGGGTGCTTCCTCGTTGATGGAGGCACAGAGGCGGTCGAGCTTTGTGCCCTCGCTCACGGAGAGGACGATCTGCTCGATATTTTCGAGCGTTGTCCGCTCGCCCTCAATATGAATACGTGCGGGATTCGTCATAAAGCTCTTCGTGAGGCGCACGATCCGTTCCGGCATGGTCGCGGAGAAGAGCGCGAGCTGGTAGTCCTGCGCCGTGTGTCCGAGCAGGGTCTCCACGTCCTCGATGAAGCCCATCTTGAGCATTTCGTCCGCCTCGTCGAGGACGATCTTGTTCACGCTGCCGAGCACAAGCGTTCCGCGCCGCACATGGTCGAGCAGTCGTCCGGGCGTGCCGATGATGAGCTGCGGCCGGCGGCGCAGCTTCTCCTTCTGCCGCTCGATGTCCGCGCCGCCGTAGATGACGATTGTGCCGATGCCGAGTGCCGCACCGAGCGGCTCGGCGACCCGTGCAATCTGAATCGCCAACTCACGCGTGGGTGCGATGACAAGAGCCTGTGCAACCTCGCCCTGTGGTTTGATTTTCTCAAGCAGGGGCAGGAGGAAGGCGAGTGTCTTTCCCGTGCCCGTCTGCGCCTGTGCGATGACATCGCGTCCCGCACGCATGGGCGGAATCGCCTGCTCCTGAACGGGCGTCGGTGTCGTGATGCCCTGCTTTTTGAGGAGCGCAACAAGCTGCTCGGAGATGCCGAGCTGGTCGAAATGTGTCATGATGAAAGTACCTCTGCGCCGGTCTCCGTGATGAGGATGGTCTTTTCCCACTGCGCCGAGAGGGTGCGATCCTTCGTCCGCACGGTCCAGCCGTCATTGGCATCCACCGTCACGTCGTAGTCGCCCGCATTGATCATCGGCTCGACCGTGAACACCATGCCGGGCACCATGAGCATGCCCGTGCCGGGCTCGCCCACATGCGGAACAAACGGCTCCATGTGAAAGTCCTTGCCGACGCCGTGTCCGCCAAGTGCCGTGACGACGGAGTAGCCGTTTGCGTGCGCCCAGTCACCGCACGCCGCGCTCACGTCACCGAGGAAGTGCCACGGACGCGCCGCCGCAATGCCGCGCTCCATGCACTCCTTCGTCACCCGCACCAGACGCTCCGCTGCTGCGGGAACTTTGCCGACGAGGTACATACGCGAGGCATCTGCATAATAGCCGCCGAGAATGACCGTCGAGTCGACGTTGACGATGTCCCCCTCCTTCAGCACGTCCTTCTTTGACGGAATGCCATGACAGACCACATTGTTGATCGAGGTACAGATGCTCTTCGGGAATCCCTCGAAGCCGAGACAGGCGGGAATCCCGCCGCGCTCCACGATGTAGTCATGCGCCGCTCGGTCGAGCGTCTCCGTATCCACGCCCGGACGCACGAGCGTCTCCATGAGGTCGAGCACACCGTCGTTGATGACCGCCGCCTTGCGGATGCCCTCAATATCTGCCGCATTGTTGATGATCTTGCGCGGCGGACGCACCTGCCCCTTGATCACATCGTAGCGGATGGACGCAATGCGCTCATCGAAGTCCGCATGACATTTCTTGTATTTTTTTCCGCTGCCGCACCAGCACAGTTCGTTTCGATTCATTCTTTTGCCCCTTCATCTATTGATGCTACCTCTGCATTATAGACCGAAAACACATTTTTATCAACGCATGGGAATCGCTGATAAAATGAAGTCTGTCAAATTGGTACAGATTTTTTGTCCTGTCAAGGAGACAAACCGGACGCATAGCAAAGGCTATGTGGAGGATTTGTCGACACAGAGAGGGCGGAAAAGATGTGCCAAGATGGCAGTGCTGAATTTATCAGTGCTTCCCATGATTCAATCCCCCGCACTTGACATGACGGAAGCAATAAGCTACACTTGTCATGTTATTTGTTCTGTTCCATAAAGAAGGTAATCTGATTGAAATTCGCTCGTATGCGGTTGTTGTTCATACTGCTCCCCCTATTCGTACTCCTCCTTGTCTGCGGCGTTGTTCTGATGCAGACGGCAAAAGGCGTTCCCGTTTTGAACTATCATCAGGTCGAGGAGAAGCACGGCAACCCGCTCACACTCTGGCCCGATCAGTTCGAGGCGCAGATGGCGTATCTCGCCGACGAGGGCTATACGACGATCACGATCGACGAGATGATGGATGCTCTCGAAAATGGGACTCCGCTGCCCGAAAAGCCCGTTATCATCACATTCGACGACGGCTATGCGGACAACTACGAGTACGCCTACCCCATTTTGAAAAAATACGGATTCAAGGCGACCATCTTCCTCATCTATGATTTTACAAACACCTATCCGAACTATCTGACATGGGAACAAATCAACGAGATGAAAGAGTCCGGGCTCATCCACTTTGAGAGCCACACGATGACGCACGCGAATCTCGCGGAACTGACTTCGTACAACGATCTGCGCCACGAGATCGCGGACTCGCATGACCTCCTCTCGGAAAAGCTTGGCTACGATATGCACTACATCGCCTACCCCGGTGGGCGCGTCAACGAGGAGATCGAGGAGATCACGCGTGCGGCCGGCTATCGCGGCGGCTTCACCGTACACTACGGTCTCTCCACCCCTGCCGAGGGGCGTTACCAGATGGATCGCATCCCCATCTTTGGTGCAAATATGCACACACTCACGCGCTTCAAACTGCGCCTCGCCTTTGCCCCACTCATCGCGCCGCTTGAGGATCTGCGCCTTGACCTTCGCGCGTGCGGACTAGGCGGACTTGCCGACTGTCTGATCATCCCCTGATATTTTTGTGAAGAATACAGAAATATACAAGGAGGCGATATAGCAAGTTTTATGACGAACCCGTAAACCCAACAGCGACAAGGATTCACGGGAATAACACCGTGATTTTTACACAACGACGAAATAGCAATATAGAGGGCGAATCATGGCATTTTGTAGACAAATTGTAGACAAAAACAGAGGGGACGGCACACGATACGCTGTCCCCTCTGTTCGTTTATTTGTCACCACTCAGCGATATTATACATCACCGTCACACCTTTATAGCGTGACCCGTCAAAATGTGCAAGTGCCTCAAAACGCCCCTGCTCATAGCCGATGCTCATGAGCGGCTTGCCGTCGATGACGGACGCGCCCGCCTTGATGCGGTGATCTTTTCGGAGGTTAATTTTATACACATCAACTTTCTGCTTATCTTGCGGTAGTTCTTTCCCGTCCACGTCTTTCGTAATCGGCGTGACGATGGTGCGGTCACTCTTTTCCCGCGCCGCCCGTGGCAGTGTCGGTGCGTCCTCCCGTATTTGACGCTCAACGACCTGCGCGGCACGCTCGACGGTAGGTGCGTTGACATGGTACGTCACTGTAGGAGCACGCTGTCCTGCCTCTACCTCCGCAAGATGCTTTTGGAGGACGTTCGCATTCTCCCGTGATATATCCAGCTGCGCCCGTAGCTGCTCCGCATCCTGCGTCTGCTCTTGCGTCATGACGGCGGGTTTCTCGGCTGCCATCTGCTCCTTTTTTGAAAAAGCAATGCCCAGAATCAAGAGAAGCAGAATGAGGAGGATGGCGAGCAAGGCTGTCTTATGCGCTGTGACCGCCGTCCATGCCCGTTCAATCATGCGGGGTTCCTCCCTGCGCTTCCCATGCCTTGCGGTACCAGTTCGCTTTTCCACGCAGCACGTCGCCGCCGCGCATTCCGTCCTCTGCCCACGGGTGGTATTTTGGGCTCTCCATCGTACCGAGATATTCCAAATCCCAACGCTCGCAGCCGTTTTTGGGTCCATATGGGTCATGCGGGCAGATGCCATCCTCATTGTCCGCTGCTTCGCCGTGCGTGAGGACACGCTGCTTGTCAATCGTCAGCCAGAGCCCGTTACTGAGTGCGGCGATTGCCTTGGCCATGCCCTCGATCTGCAGGGGCGTTGGCGACTCCGCGCCAAGGTTATTGGTCGTTGCGCCCACACATCCGAGAATACAAATGCTCACGCTGCCGCTGTTACGTCGATATGTCGCCTCGAGTACGTCGTCGAGTTCGCCGTCCGCAATGACATAGATTTCGCCGTCCCTATCGATCTGGACGTGGTAATCACTCCAAAACTGCCCATAATGTCCCGCCGACCAGTGGAGATAGACTTTCGTCTCGCGTCCCTGCTTCTGCGCCGCCTCCGCGATTGCCTCACGGTAGTACATGGCGAGACTTTCGAGTTCTGCGGGCGATACGCGCCGCATCTGCGACGGATGAAGTACGCTGCTCATTATTTTGCTCCCTTCTTCGATATGACCGACCGCCCGAGAAATCCGATGAGCCCCGATGTGACGTTGCTCGACAGCTCGGGCGTTCCATAAAAAACGGACAGGACTGCCACGATGACAAGCCCTGTCCCGACCATCCAATCCACAGGCGGAAGCCGCTCTTGTTTCAATACTCTCATCTCCCCTCGCTCTTTTCCATGTCCAGATAATTTTCAATGTGGTTGATTCGGTGGTGCGCGGATTTTACGCTCTCCTCCGTCTTTACGATACGTTTGTCCATGTCTTGACGTTTCTCCTCGTAATATTTGAGGTCGTCGCGCATCTCCTGAATCAGGCGCTCCAGGCTAAGAATCGCTTTGTTGAGCGGATTCAAAACAATGTAGGTAAATGCAGAAGCGATGAAGCTTATAATTGTGACACAGGATACGGCGACGGCGAGGTATTCCATACATACCGCCTTCCTATTTATTTCGGAACTGTGACCGCCATGCTCACGTTCTTGCTCCCATCAAACGACACACTTCCCTGTGCTCCGCCTGTCAGCTCTATGGTGCGGGCAGTTTTCAGTTTGCCCGCCGTTTTTGCGTGGTCAGCCGTGCTCACCGTAATCGCCGCGCCGCCCTCATATGCTTCCCATGTCAAATCGTTATCAATGGTTTCATTTCCGGGAGAATCTTTCCATGTCGGCGGTGTTGCACCGGATTTTCCGGTCTGCTTGTCCCCCCCGATATAGGTACAGATGTACCAACGGCGCAATTTTGTTTCCTTGCGATAGACGATATCGCCGATGCTGTACTCCGTATTTGACTGATACAGAGCAATCTTGTCCATGATGGATTCTGCGGTTGTCCCGCCCGTCGGTGTAGTTGGTGTGGACGGTGTAACCGTACCGCTGCCCATCGGCGCATCCTGCCATTCACAGTCATAGTCGCTGTCAGATCGTTTTACGAGGATTTGCCCCTTTGTCCCGCCCGGTGGGAGTGCGCCCGGCGCGTCCGCCTTTTTCTCCTCGACCCATGTGCCAGCCTGATAGCGCATGGATTTTCCTTCTTCGAGCCACACCCGCCATCCTGCACGCGGCGGCAGAATACACCATGCGCCCGCAAAGAAGCCCGCAAGATGTTTTGCCCGTCCCTCCCATGCGCCCGTCGGCGCGTCGCCGATGATATACATCTCTCCCTCAGCCGGGCTTGCGGGCGGTGCGTTCGCTATGCCCTTCGCCGTCGCCTGTACGAGCATATCCAGCAGGTTCAGGTCTTCGTTGATTGTGACCTCTTTCTGCGACTGATTCGTCACAATGTATTTCAGCTCAAGTTTTCCCGTCCGATCTGCCATTACAGAATCTCCTCTCTTACAAAGCCGCGCCCGCGTGTCTCACTGATCTGGTAAACGCGCACGCGCACATTCCCCTGTATCCCGCCAAAATCCGCCGTCTGCTCGGCGGCGGTATAGACCGCACGCGGCACGTGCACGGCAAAGGTGCGTATTTCGTTCCCGTCCTTCACAATGCAGCATTCATATCGTTCTGCCGTTTCATTCAGAGGAACGTCCGTGTAGTCCTTCATATCACCGTCGCCGCGTGTACGCCGTACCCACGTGATGACGAGGTCGCCGCCCTTTGCACGCTGCCCCTCCAAATGGCACGGGGCGAGCGGCATACCGGAATGCGCCCGAATTGCAACAGAGTTTTGGCGATAACTCTCATGTGTAACGGCATAGCTCGCCGAACCGTAACGATAGATATACGACTTGAACCAGTCTGCACTTGGCACGGTAATTTGTTCCACAAAATCCGCATGGATGCGTACAAACCGCTCCCCCGGTATATGCCCTTTGATATGGTGCTCCGTCCCGAACCGTCCGCGCAAAAGACCTGACAACCGATAGGTGTTTTCTGCAATCAACACCGCCGAGCGGTACTGCACGAGTTCCTCACCGATGATGCAGAGATTCGCACCGTTCAGTACATCAATCTCCTGCCGACTCTCAAGCGTCCCGCTCACAAGGCGAACGTCGACACTGCTGCGGTTGTCCCATGTGTATGGTGTTCCCACACCAAGAGCAGAGACGGTGTCTCCGATAATACCCGCACGAATGTCGGACTTGATAAGGGAAAAGGATACGCCGTTATCGACGCTCCGATACAGATGCGCCCCATAGTAGATTTTCGAAGCGGCGGCGATAAAGACGACCCCCGCCCCCTCGATGTTTGGAAGCTGCGCCGTGTCAATGAGCTCCACGCGCACCTCTGTCGGCGTGGGCGGCACGAGCTCCTTGCCTGCCGTATCCAGGTCACGTTTCACCGCCGCGAAGGTCTGCCCGTGAATGAGATGTGCCGTGATCTCATTCAGCCCTGGTTGTCCATAGCTGACGTTTGTCACCATCGCCTTGACGCTGCGGCCGTTGTAGGGAAGGTCGATGAGGGTGCCCGCCTGTACCGTCGCGTATCTGGTGGAGAGTTTGAACGAAAAGGACGTACGGATTGCCCAGTATTCCTTCATCCGCTGTTCGGTGACCATCACTGCATCGCTGTCTTTTAGAACGAGGCTTGTATCCAGGCTCACCTCATTGACACCATGCGCCACTGCCTTGGTATAGGAGGCAGTCCCGTCCTGATAGCTGCGGTCTTTTGAGATATAGGCGAGCTTGACCGTTTTCGGCAAGTCAATATCGGGGGTGCGTACGGCGGTCAGTGCGGATTCTTCACTCTCGTTTTCCTGTGCGCCGAGGTCATCTGCGTCAATTGTGACAACATCGCCCATCCCACGTTTACGAAAAATAACGGTTCCATCGTATTCAAAACCGTCGAATGGAAACGCCGTCTGAAGGGCTTCGATTTGACTGCGAAAGGTCTTATCCCCTGCAATGGTGAAGCCCTCCACCTGCATATCCGCAAGCCCCTCCAGCTTGACTTTCGCCGCATCCAGCCCCGCCGCCATAGATACGTTTTGAATGATCTGCGTGACCTTGTTCTCAGGAAACTCCACCTCAAAGGTAAGGGACGGGATGCGGTTGCCGAATTTGCCAACGTCAAGATTCTTCACGACGATGTAGGCAAGCCCCCGATATGCCGGAACATTGCCTGCCCCCTCAATACCTACCATGAACGGGTCAGGCTGCTGCACCTCATCCCCGCGATAGAGCGTGTAGTCAATCGGTACATCCGAGCCTCGTATCTTGATCTCAGCACCGTCCGCCCAGACACGCAAAACATCCTTGATGGGTCCCGCACAGATTGCCGTTGCAAAGGATACGGTGTAGCTGTACGTTGTCGTGGTGATTGTTCCACCGTCTCCGCCACCTCCCTTGCCGCCAACGCTTTGGGAGCTCGTGTGCACATGTTCCGTGAATTTCGTCCCCCAGATGATATTCCCCGCCACACGTGCCCTGCCGTAGCCTGTGATAATCGGTGCGCCCATGCTCGCGGTCTGCATCTTGAGATCGCTCTGTTTGCCGATTTCCTGATGCGTGTTGATTTTTGCGCCAAAAAATCGTTGGTCGAGCATCCCTCCGACAAATCCCGCAACGCCCAGCCAGAACGCATTCGCACCAAGACTGCCCGCGATTGCGGTCAACGCAATCGTCGCCATTACAGTGCCTCCCGATAGCGGAATGCAAAGCGTGCCATGTGCCGCCACTCCTCGTTGTACGCCGTCTCCACGACCGCCCCGACATCCATATAGGAGTGAATGATCGTCCCATCGCCCGTGAGAATGGCAAGGTGATGCGCTGGGAATCGTTCACGGAAGCCAAAGAGGAGGATATCCCCCGCCCCTGCCTCCGTAACAGGGATTTCATCAAGATACTTCCTGCACTCCTGATAGAGTTTTTCATCCTCCTTGAAGAGATGCCATGTCGCAGGATAGTCATAGTCTCCGACAAAGGCATCCCCCGTGAGGTGCGCATGTACGCCGCGCACAAGTCCCACGCAGTCGCACGCCACGCCGCGTACGCACGCCTGATGAATCCACTTGCACCCGATCCACTGCCGTGCTTCGTTTACAATTTCCTCCCGCGTCATTGTCCTATCTCCTCTCACGTCTGGAATTCAAAGCTGCGCAGCTGTACTGAGTGTCCTACGGGAACGATGTTGCCGCCCGTCTTGATCGGATACCCTACGGCGTAGTCATTGCCGGGGATATACGGCTCACCCCTGAAATTGATGAAATTATGAAACCTCTTCTTACAGGTACTCGGTTCCCCGTTACACCCCGGCACAATGCGGAACGTATCACCGACTACGATTTCATGTGTTGGCGGTGCAAAAAGGCGGATTTGCCCGTTGCGGGAAGCATACTTTTCAACCTCATACGCTGCGCCCTTGTTCAAACCGGAGGTAAAGGTGATGACACCGTAGGTAAAGAAATCATCTGCACGAAAAACGTCCGTAAAGACAGAGCCATCGTCACGGACAGCCGTCACTTTGCCCGTGACCGTGTCGCGCCCTATGTTGTATTTGCACGCACCGTCGCCGAGCTGTGCACGACATTTGCGCTGGTACGTCCGACCGACCTGTTGTTGATAGGCATCCATGAGCCCACGTATCTCCGCCTTGAATGCAGTTTTTCCCGCCGTGATCTTGCCCACCGTCCCCTCGCGTAGGATAAAGTGATTCTCGGGGTGCTCATAGTCGCAAATGAAAATACGAATCTTCGCATTGTCATAAACCCCCAGAAAAATATCCTCCTCTGTGATGCGATCACTTGAGACAATCCCATCCACATCAAGGTTGTCCGTTGCAAGGTCATTGGAAGAGGATACCGCCGTCGGGGCGAATCCCGTGCAGGATTCGTAAGTCTCCCCGTCAATGAGAAGATCTATGTCACAGGAGGTAAAGCCCATAACACGCCCGTCCGTAAGTTCCAGCCGCCAGCACCACGCGAGCGTCGTCACCTCACGCTCCAGATATCCGCCTACCACAGGAAACCGCAGGATTTCATACCAATCATCCCTTTCTACCTCCGGCAGACGCTGCCATACACGGTTCGATTCTGCATAGTCGCCGCAAATTTCAACCTCATTCTGTACACGCACCACCCAGCCCGAATCTACCGCCGGCACATCACCAAAGAATGGATTGCCGGGCTTAATGTGATTCTTCCACGCATCAGACTTCACAAGATACGGCGGCAGTACATCGTTCAGCAGGATGTTTGACGACCATGACAGGTAGCCCTCAGCGTAGCATTCTTGGGCGATCTGCTCACGCAGCTCATCTCCTTCGGGTCCATCTGCGCAGTAGTTGAGTGCCAACACCTCGAAAACATGATTGCGGCGCAGGTCGCGCAGCTGCTCCTTGATCTCCTCATTGAACGCAAGAGTCGCAGGATCGGTGAGCTTGTAGTAGGTCTTTGTTTCCCAATCGTATTCTGAGATGAACGTCTCGAACATGACATAGGAGCAGGACGCGATGATGTCCTTCATGATGGTAAAGCCACGATTGGCAAGAAAATGTTTGCTCGGGTATTCTGCCTTGAGCTCGTTAATCATCTTTGCCATGCCCTGTTGAAACGCTTTTCCGGGATACACGTCCACCGTATCCAGCGTATCCATAAACACACCGTCCGCACCCATGCCGACCACATGATAAGAGACTGTGACCTCCGCGTCGATATCGCCGAATGCCTCCACATCTTCCTTCTCTACCTGAAACGCCCCCGTCGTAGGATCGAAGTTGTACGCGAGGCTGCGATATTCGCGCCCGTCAGCAGAGTAGAGATGCACAGGTTCGTCCTTGTCGATGGGGTATTCGGAAGACCTGAAAATGTAGCTTGTCCCAACGAGATCGGAGGTGTATGCCTTTAGTTTGACCTTTTCCGTGACGAGCTTTGGCAGACCGAACACGCGACGCAGGTAGAACGTACTTAGCTTTTCCTTCCAGCGCGGGGCGAGCGGATTGATGTAGGAGCTGCCCCAGATCCCGTTTTGGTCGGGGAAATCCGGGGTCGTGTAGTTGAGATCCTGCCCCCAGCCGTCATGATGCGCATAATGCGGACAGCCGCCATGATAGGGCGCGTATTTCGGGCACTTCTCATTGGTGCACGCCTCATCACCCGTGCGCTTCCAGTGATTCTTTTTCGTGTAGCCGCCGCCGCATTTGCCGCCGCTCTCCCATGTTGTATAACCTGTACGGCTATCATGTCGACACACACGCGTACAGCATCCTGTTCCCGTGAAATAATGCGCATCGCCCAGCAGACATTTCTTCTCACCCGTTTCAATCAAGCCGTCGTGCAGACATTGGTTCAGCTCGGCGTAGCCGTTGCCCCCCTTGTTGTAGTAAGAGGCGTAGCCGCCAACCCCCTTGCCGTCATCCGTATGCGGACGATTGCCAGACTTCACATCCCACGGGTCAATGAGAACACCATCCTCCTCACCGAACGAAACATAGCCAAACACCTTGATACCCATCTTCTGCCATGCAGCGACCTCTTTGCGCGTCACCGTGCCGGGGTCGACAACGATGAGGTCATAGTATTTGAGGTTCTCATGGTGCTTATCGCTGTAGTTGAGCGCGAACGTCGGATAGCGGCGCATGACCTTTACCTCTTTCGCGCCCTCGTTCCTGCGTGGGATGCGGTCATCTTGACGCAGCACATCCGTGCTTTCCGTGCCATAACTGACATATGCACCATTTTTGACAAGCGTCAGTTCCTCAATGCCAAACGGCTTGATGTAGTCGAATGTCATGCGGATAGGGATGCGTTCACTCTTTTTCAAGTAGGAGACCGCTTCATGCAATACGACTTTGGAGAATGCGAACGTATAGCTCTGCTGATACGGCACAACTTTATAAGTGATGTTGATTGCCTTGTTTCCTACGGGCATATTTTCGAGCTTCAGGATATGCTCGCCCCAATTCCACTTTCCCGCAGGTTCCCCATTGACCGTTGCAACAAAATGCGATGCATCATAATAATCAAGTGTCCATGATTCTTTTAGACGAACTTCTACATTTCGTGCTGTTGTCCCAAAAGACACACTGCTGCCCTCTGTTTCCGTTTGTGCACAGATCGCGCCCTCTTTCCCGATCGGAGCAATGCGCCAGTCTCCCTCATATACAAGGCGCGTACTGTTCGCAGGGAGAATCTCGTTTTTCCCGTTTTCATCCAGCTTCACACCTTCCACAGCAAAACCATATATATTCCACGCCCGCCGTTTTTCGGTATAGATTTTGATTTTCTTGACCGTCGGTGGCTCTTCTGCGGGTGGCTGCCGTCCCTCATACGTCTGAATACGTTCTTGCTTGACGGTACTCCCCCACGAGGTTTCCGTTTCATATGCTTCGGGAGTGGCTTGCATTCCCTTATATTTGCCGTCGATTTCAATAATGAACGGCGTCCTTCCCCAGTTTGCGATGCACTCCACGATGATATCTCTTGCGTTTGTATACAGTGTCAGTGCAGCGAATTCCTTCACCGTATGCGCACAATGAATGTTTTTTGTGCCGACCGCTCCAAACGACCAGTCCCCCTCATAGATCAGACGATCGCTATCGGGTGTCAGGATTACTTCACGTTCTTGCGTTTTGACGCTCTGCACTGTTCCCGTCGTTTCAACAATTTCTACTGTTTCACGCAGGATGATGCGAACAAACGCAAAGCCGAAGTCATAGCGGAAATCAACAGAGGGTACACCCTGCCGCTGATTCGAGAATGTCACCAGCTTATCTTCATATCCGAGGTTGTCCACCGTATATGTTCTGACGGCTCTTTCTTCCGCATGCAGACTCCAGCCTGCCGCCTCTTTCCCGTTCACGTCTACCCAAATGTAATGATAGCCCCAGTCTATTTCAATATCCATATCAATGCGGCTTGCATTCGTGCGGATGGCTACGCGGTCGCCCCACGTATCCGTATGTGCGAAAAGCAAGCTCTCACCACCAAGTTCCTCAAACATCCAGTCCCCTGCATATTCAAGCCGCTTGTCGCGTGGGAGAAGCGTCACTTCTCGCATCTCGCTCGGATACCCCTCACGGAGGGGCATGCCGTAGTCCGCCGTCATACCGATGGACAAATCCACCGCATCCTCATATCCCATGCCATCCACAGACAGGAGAAGGGGCAGTTGTTCGCCTGCTGCGAGCTCCGCGACGGTGTACGGCTGTGGAAATGGCTTACCGTTCGCACGATTGATATAGCGCGCAGGAATGTCTATGACGAGATTCCGCACCTCATGTTTTGCTGTGTTGACAAGGCGAATGGTTGCCTGATTGTGTGGCAGGGTTGCACGCGCATGATAGCCGTGAATATTGAACGTGTCTATCTCATGTCTACGGATTTTCGCGCCGCCAAGGAGGAAGTAAACCCCCGCCTTGTTATTCGCCAGAATGTCGCAGATATGCGTACCGTCCGTGAGCCCCTCCGCAACGGTCACATCGTGGTACTGCATCGTCGCCCCGTCGCCGAATGCGTAGTGGTCGAGGTTGCAGTCCAGCACGTCCACAGCACCGTATGTGCCAACCTCTGACGGCTTCTTTCCGTCGATGAGAATATCCGCCCGCCCCTGTCCGCTGTCCAGCATGAGGCGTATAATGAGATTCGTTCCTGTGAAGGAAAAGGTAGCTCGCCCCTTGATGCAGTAGTGACGCGGTTCACGCTGCTCGACAGACATGACCTCATAGCCTTCGTCGAAGAACCACGAGCCTTTGATCTTCTTCTTGGTGATCGGATGAACATAGTTCTCCTCATAGGAGAATTCTGCCGCCGGAATATACTGTTCCTTGAGATTCTTGTAGTTCAACCCTGCGTGTGTTTGGTTTGTGTATACCTGTAGGAATCCTGACGGCTCAATGATTTCTGCCATCAGCCGCCACTCCCTCTAAGTTCAATGAGGGGGATGCTTGCCCATGCGAAATGATCCGCCTCCTCCAGATTCACGTCCATATGGTCTGTGTCAAAACGCACAGGCACGTCAAACTCACAGGTGCAATAGATGCCCCTACCGGGCGGCGGCGGATTCTTGAAGGTGATAACGCCGCTGGTGTAGTCCACCGTCCAGTCTGTGGCAGGCGTGGAATCCAGATAGACCGTGACGGTTTCACTCACAGGCTTTCGGATTTTACGCACCGTTGAAAACCCGCCGCTCGTATACGTCTTGATGATCTGGAAGCGATTCTTTGCGCCGTCGCCGACGGCGATCAGCTCACGGTCGAGGCGGTAGTCCGACCAGTCCTTATAGCGAAAACCGAAGCCGCGCCCCTTGCGTGCGTGAAAGAATGCAATGACCTTTGTCATCTGTGCGGCCGTCTTCACCCCCAGTGCCGCATTGTACTTACAGCGCGGCTGCGTATAGTTGACATTTCGCTGCTCGCTCCCGTTCTTCATGGTGACAATATCCGTCGAGTAGGCGGGACCGCCCGAGCTCGCATGGGATATATCTTCGGGAAATCGCACCTCGTGAAAAGCAACCGCCATTTTGTCCCCTCCTCGTTACGAAAACCTCTGCCCCGCATTTACGGCACGGCGCACACTCGCTGCGATCTGTGCCTCCGAACGCCGAAAACTTCCCGCATCGGGTGTCTGAACGATGACCTGAATCGGACGCGCCGTCTCACGTGGCTGACCGATTCCAAGCTTTTTCATGTGCCCGCGCGTCAGAGGAATCACCGCCTCACGGTAGCCCTTCTCGCCGATCAGCCCGAGTGTCGGCGCGGTCACAATGCCACCGTCGGCAAACGGTTGAATGCCCGGCAGACTCTTTCCCCATCCGACCATCCCCGCACTCGCAGACAGCGCGGCAGTTCCCCCGGCCATACCTGCGCCGCCGAAGATTCCGCCGAACGCATTTCCAAAGAGTCCACCGACAATATTTGCCGCCATCTTCTGTGCCGCAATCTGGACAATCATAGAAATCACGCTTTTGCCGAAGTCCGCGACTGCCTCTTTCGCAGATTTCGTTCCCATAATGACCTCCTCGAACGACTTCGCCATAGATGTATTCATCGTCTGCATTGCCGATGCGACACCTGCGTATACGCTTGCATGTGCATCGTTCCAGATGTTGACGTATGCACGCGCGAGTTCCTGCTGTCCTGCGAGGTCAATATCCGTCTGCTGTGCTTTGCCATGCGTTGCGAGATAGTTCTTCACACCCATGACATCGCCGCGCTCCTGCATATCCTGCAGCCGCTTCTTATTGATCTCGCGCATGGCATCCTCCCGCTCTTTGGCGGCTCGGAGCAGTTCGGCGTTATACCACTGATTCAGCGCAAGTTCTTCCTCATAGATGTTTTTATCCGTGGCAATCGCCTTATATTTCTCCTTGCGCTCTTTTTCAATCCGTGCGACGGTCTCTTGATATTGTGCCTCTGCAAGAGCCGCATAGTCCCCCGCCATCTCGGCGGTAATTTTCTTCTCCTCCCTTTGTACCCCTTGCAACGCCTCTTTCTGCTGATTGACAAGTTTTTCTTTGAGAACGTGTTCGTATTCCGCAAGCTCGGCTTGCAGTTCGGTCGTATCTATGCCCGCCTGTGCAATCTTGTTGATTTCCTGTTGTTTGGCGCGGACGTTCTCTGCAATCTTTGACATCCCCGATTCATAGGCAGTTCTCGTCTCGCTTGTAATCTCGCTCTCCATCTCCTGAAAGAGCCGTACTGCTTGCGCTTTTGCCTGATTGAGCTTCTTGATTTCCTCCTGCGCCGCCTTGTCACTCTCACCAACCGTTTTCTTAATCGTCGCACCGCCCGTGAGCTCAGATACAGAGATGTAGCCCGTCACCGCGCCGAAATCTGCAGCGATGCTGTCTTTTTCGACAACCCCCGTACTGCTGTTCGCACCGACGTATCCGCCCTTTCCATTAGACAGGACAACGTGATCGTCTCCAAGCACAACGGCGGCATCTCCCGCCTGCGGCACATAGCCGTCACCCGCCTCATGCCATGCGCCTTTTCGCTTTGCTTCCTCAATCATGTCGGGGACATAACGGTTCTCAAAAGCAACGCCCGCCGCCTTGAATGCGTCCAATACGAGCTTTCCGCAATCATACGCAAGCCCGCCGCCATCGTCCCCCAACGCTCCAAGCTCATAGTCCGCACCGATACGGGCACGAGCTTCGTCCAAGACCTCTTCCCCGATCTGCACCTCGATTTCGTAGGTCTTAATTTTTTCTTCTTGCAATGCGGCACTCTTTTCTCCCGCATCGTCATTTAGGCGACGCATCGCTTCTTGCAGTGCCAAATCCGCCGCCTCGTTCTGTTTTTCCGCCGCCTCCTTTTGCAGCTCAAAAAGATAGTCCTCATCATTCTTGTGCCGCTCGTACCACGCTGCATTAAGGTCTTCCAGTGTTCGCGCATCGGTCTCATGTACCTCATATTCGCGGGTCATAGAGCCCATCATATTGCCATTGGCGACAGCTATGGGGTCAACGTCCTGTTCCAGTCGATAGAACGTTCCATCTCGTTCGAGATATTTCTGTCCATTGACTTCGTAGGTGTTTTTTTCGCGCTCGGCAGCCTGCTCTTTGTTGTACTCCCAGAGCTTATAGGTGGCGTATCCTATTGCCGCCGCAACACCAATCCACCCGCCTGCGAGCGCAAACACCGCCGATGCCGCACTGCGTACCATGCGCGAAGCCGTTCCCATCGCCGTTACGGTTGTCGCACCCGCGCCCATCGCCGTTGTCCCTGCAGTCACATTTGCCGCCGCAACGGTCTGTACCGCACTCGCGTGTACACGTGCCGCCGCTGCTCCCGCCTCATGTGCCACAACGCTTTGCGCACCCGCCGCCTTCGCCGCCGCTCCTGCGCGGGTATGATCTCCTACAAGCTGTGCCGCCGCCCCTGCTGATTCCACGCGTACGGTCTGCATCGCCGCAATCTGAGCCTGTGCGCTCTGTGCCGCTTGCAGGTTGGTCTTTCGGTACATCTCCGTCATGTAGAGCTGTTCCTGCGCCGCCCGCTGCGCCGCTGCCTGTTCGATACGCATTGCAGACGTTGTGGCAATGCGCACTTTCTCCTCCTCCGAAATCGCCATCTTAGCAACGGTTTTTTCCATCGCCTTGATTTCTTTTTCAGTGAGCTGGTCAATGCGCCGCATACGGCGTGCGATGCTCTTTTCCTGCGTTGCCGTGAGTGCGGCAAGGTCGACTTGTGGAGCACTCTGCGCCATCTGCGCCACCTGCGCCGCCCGCCATACCGCCGCTACGCCCGCGCTGATTTTCGCCGCCGCCTGCATGGTCTTGTAGACTGCGACAACTTCCAGCCCCGTCTTTGCAAGGCTTTTCAGTTCTTTCTTGTTCTCCGCGACGTATTGTGCCGTTTTTGCAAGCCCCGCAATGATCGGAGGGAAAACATCGGCGGCAATGGGAGCGATGACCGCACCGCCGACGTTTTTCAGCTGTCCCGCCTGCATTTCGACAAGTTTCAGCTGTTGACTGATGCGGTGCATTTCCTCGGGGTCAATGCCAATGCTCTTGATTTTTGCAGCATTCTCAGCCGCTTCGGTGTAGTTTTGCAGGGTCTTTGTGAGTGCCATGCCACGCACGCCGAGCGTGTTCATGATGAACTCTTGCCCATAGCCCGCGTCGGCGGCTTTCTTGTAGCCCTCTGATAAATTCTTCAGCTGCTCGTTCAGCGGTAGGATCTTCCCCGCACTATCTGTGAGGGAAACGCCGACCGCATCGAGCATTGTGCGTGCCCGTTCGCCCGCCTCACCATCCGACATGAGTGTCTTGTCCAGACGCATAAATGCCGCACCACAGGTGTCGGCATCCCCGCCTGTGAGTTTTAGAATGCGCGAGAGTTTCCCCGCTTCGGCATAGGATATTTTCAGACGGTTCGCGAGCTGGTAGGCAGCTTCGCCCGCATCTACCGCGCCGGATATGAGACTCGACAGCCCGAACCCCGTCGCCGCAATTTTCGCAAGCGAAGAGAACGAGCCGATGAGCTTGTCCACCTTCCCCGTCGTCCCCGTGAGCGCATCTGAGAACTCATTGACCGGATTCACAGAAAATGTCTTGTTGATATCCTGCTGTGCCTTGTTCAGCCCCGCGCTCAGTCCCGACGCATCTGCGCCGATCTTTATCACCATCTCGGATAGTGTCGCCATCGTTACCTCCTTTCTTCTAGTCCGAACTCTTCACGCAGGATACGGCGGTCTTCTTCCTGCTTGCGCCGTTCCTCTATAGGGTCATACCAGAGCGGTGCCGCGATTTTCTCCGCCCCCACAGGTTCTTTCAAGTGCGGTGAAATCAACCACGCGACGAAATAGGCTTCCTTGTAATCCCGTGCCTTTTCGCGTCGTTTCCACCCTCGGATGAGTGCATGAAATTCATGCGGCTGCAGTTCCTCAAACTCTTTCGGTTTTAGGGCGAGTTCGGCGTAGGCTATCTCCTCCGCCGCCTCTACCCACTGTCCGAAAGAGCTTACTGCTTTCCCGCCACGTCCTCCGCCTCCGCATCCTGTTCCATCGGATCGAAAAGCCCCGTGGCACGAATGGCTTCAAGGATACAACCGTTGATGTAGTCCAGATTCCCGCCGCCCTGACATACTTCATCAATGAGGTCATACGCCGCATCCTCTGAGAGTGAGAGCGCACAGCGCAGCCCTGCAACAGTCGCGTCAATGTCCATCCGCTCAACCATATGGACAACGCCGCCCGCAATGAGCGAAATCACCGATTTGCCAATCTTGCGTTCAAAGACGGCAAGCGAACGAATCGTGAAACAGAGTTCCCACTTCTTCCCCGCCGCCGTCATCTCAACTGTTTTCTTCATGTGTCATGCTCCTTGTCAAGGTCCCGACTGTGCACTGCCGCCCGAAGGTTTCTGAAGTTCACTGATCGGACCGTTTCCTTCGATCGTGATCTTGACCGTCGAAATGGCATCATGTGCGTTATCATCATTGTAGGCGGTGATGTAGCCCCAGCCCGTACGGTAGCTGCCATTCGGGTACGCGAGCTTGATATTGACCTGCTTGCCCTGCGTAAAGCAGTAATCGAGAATCTGCAAGGCTTCATCGCTCTCGATCATCAGCCCGCTGTATTCAATCGACCAATCCTTCAGCCCCGGCACCTTTGCGCCCCAGCCGCCCGATGCCTTGTGCGATGCGTCGAGGGTGTTCGCCTTGCGCGAAAGCGGCGTGTTGCGCTGACCGCCAATCAGTACCCAAATAGGCAACTCCGCCGTCCCCTTGTTGATGTGGAGCATAGTGTCTTTGCCTGGAGACGCCGTCGCCTTGGCCGGATTGTCCGGCAGTTTCTTCAGTTCCTGTTCCGTCAACATAATTTCAGCCTCCTTATTTCTGCAAATCGGTCACGAGCGTCACGATGCCGTGATGCCCGCCCTCCGCTTCTTCAAACGTTTCCAAAAAGTCGATGTCGCAATCCATGACGCGAAATCCTTCAACATGGAGTTTGTTCCAATATCCCGTGAGCAGCGTCGAAACGTCGTTCATGATCTCATTGAGTTTTTTCCTCTGCTCTCTCGCCGCCCACACGTCAATCACGGTGGATATGCGCCAGATCAGGCAGTCCTTCGTCCCATTTGGCTTGAAGGTCGCATCTCCCACCGTGATGTACGGACGTTTCGCCTTGAGAGGAACTGCGCCGTGCACAGGGCAGTCCTGCCCTTTCTGCAGGAGTTTCACAAGAGCTTCATGATGGGCGACCATCGGCACTTCGCGTATCACTCTCATGGCTTCATCGCCCTCTCGATGCTCGCTTCAAGCCTTGCGCGTTCCTTCTCTATGGCAGGGCGCATGAACGGCTTCTTCGGCATCTTGCCCGTAAAGATCCAGCCGCGCACAAAGGATTCGTTGATTTTCAGCGCCAGTTTCTTCTTTGTCGGCGCCGTTATGCGCTCCATCGTGCCGAACTCCACGAGATGGGAATGCGGTGCTTCCGCCCGCACTTCGCCCGAGCACGTCGCCTCGTCGAACTTCTGCTTGATTCCCTTGCGGAGATTTCCTGTCGCCCGAATTGGCGCGGCTCGTACGGCAGCGGCATGAACGGCCTGGATGCCTTCCTTCGTCGCTTTCTTGATAGCGGCTTGCGTTTTTTCGTCGTACTTTCTCACATCGACCATCACGCGAAAGACTTCTTCTCGGATATTTGCGTATATCCGAATCTCTTTAGCCACCCGGGTCAACTCCTTTCGTCGTCAGGATGAGTTCGCCCGCCGTGCTGTCATCGACGTGGAGAACATAGAATGTATCTGCGCCGCGTTGCACTTTCCACCCCTTTTCAATCGGACGCGGGCGAATCCGTATCCCCTGCGTAATCTCCGTCGCGACCCCGCTGCCCATCGCATCCGACTGCGTAAAGCGCGGGCGCAGAAACTCCGCCCACGCCATACCCTCGGATGCGTAGCCCTCCACCCCGCCGAATCCCGCATCCTCACCGTAGACAGGTCGCAAGAGTTCGATGCGATGCCGAAGCCGCGCCGCACGAATCATGACGCACCTGCCGGAACATAGTTCTGGAGCTGCGTGATCATCGAACGGATGAAGTACGGAAACTCCTGCACCTTCTCGTCGAGTCCGTCCCGTCGGGTATACATCTCAGCGATGACCGCAAAGCGTAGGATATCCGCCGAGGCTTCAAAATCCTCGTTTTTGCAGTGTTCCTTGAAGCTGTCAATCGCATTCACAAGGTACGATTCCGCGCCATTCATGCACTGCCGGATAAGGTCATCTTCCACGTCAAGGTCAACGCGCAGGTACGCCTTGACCTGTTCCAGAGTCACCGCCATAACACACCTCCATCCTTAGGGCAGCGTGACCTGTGCCAGCTTTACGGCATCCTTGTCGTCTGCAACGACACCGAACCGTTCCACGCAGCGCAGCGCGGTCGCGTACTTGTCGAAAAGAAAGTCCTGCGAGACGGCAATCTCAACGCCCACACGTTCGAAGAACGCGACATAGTCCGCGAAGCTGCCGATGTAGAACGGAATCTTATTTGCCGTCGTCGCAAGCGTCCCGTTCGAGACAACGATGATCTCCTTGCCACGGAAGCGGTACGTGTCGGGCGCGGCAACATCGGGCACGAGCAGGGGACGCTTCTGCGCATCTTCGAGTTCGGAGAGCCACTGAAAGCCGTCCTGATTCGTGAGGATGCGCGTATTCGCGTAATAGGCAGGGTCAAGTGTCACATTGAGGATTTTCATGAATCCCTTCGCGTCTGTCACGTCCACTGCCGTGAGCTTCTTCAGGAGTTTCAGAATCTCATCGTTTTCCGTGTTGACCGCCTTGCGTGCGAACCGCTGTCCGATAATCGCCGTGATATTCACATTGGCATCGTCAAGCAGCTGGTTCGATACGGGGATGATATCGCCATAGTCCTTGATCTCATATTTCAGCTGACCGAAATCAAAGTCCGACTGCTGGATGCTGTTCAGCTCCTCGAACGCGACGAGCTTTCCCGTCTCATCGCCGAGCGTCGGCATCTTGCCCGACGTGCTGTTTGCGTGCTGGACATGCGCGAAATCTTTGAGCGCGGTGTACGCCTTGCGATATTCGCGAATCTGCGTCATCTGCTCCTCAGGTACAAGATATCCGCCCTTGCCCGGCGTTCCCTCCACCATGCCCGGCGAGCCGATCTGATTCACAAACTCACGTTCCTGTGCGTCAAGCGTACGCCCCAGAACAAGCTTGTTGAACACACGGTTACGCATGACCGCATCGCTCACAGATGCCGTCTGAATCGGCGCGGCACCGCCCGCAAAGTCCGTACGCTGCGCCGTCTCCATGGAAACTGCAGCTTCGTACAGATGTACGGCGTTTGTCAGTTCCTTTGCTCGTGCTGCAGCCTCCTCATACTTCTCTTCCTGCTGGAGATTTTCGACCTCGCGACGCAGTTCGTCCACGGTCTTCTTGAGTTCATCCGACTTTTTCATTAGATTGTCGCTCCTTTCGCGATTGCAAGGGCGATTGCCGCCCTTGCCTTGCTTACATGCGCTGCCTTTTGGCAGCCATTCTCCTCATCCTGCTGCCCTTTGGCAGCGTCCTCTTTATGCGGCGCAAGACGCACATCGGCGGGAACATCTTTCATGAATTTCACGCTGCCGACACATGCCGCCATGCGCACGGCTTCCAACACCTCCACACGGAAAAACGCCGCCGCCTGCTCCCCTGTCAGCCACGTCTCCTCATTGACCATCGCATGAATGTCCGCATCGGTCACATCCTCATGCGCCGCCCTCCGATAGGTCGCTTCAAGCCCCTGCTGGATCGTGTCCAGCACATCCGCTTGCCGGCGCAGATCGTTCGCATTGCCTCCTGTGTTCCATACGGCGGGCTTATGAAGCATCAGATAGGCGTTCGCGGGAATCCTGCGCACATCCGCCGCAAAGAAAATCTGCGTTGCAATAGAGCAGCACCAGCCATCGACGATTGCTGTTGTATGCCCCTCATGCCGCGCAATCATGTTCGCCATTGCGACGCCCGCAGGAACACTGCCGCCATCCGAATTGATATAGATGGTCAGATCTTTCCCGCGCAAGCCGTCCAGCTGTTGACGAATTTTATCCGGCCATTGATAGCCCGCACTGTTCTCATACCACTCCTCAATCACCCCGCCTGTGTCGTCGTCGATGATGTTTCCGGAAATGTAGAGTTCCGCGCTTTTTGCCGTCTCATTTCGTATCTCAATCACTTGTATCACCTCCCCTGCCGGCGTATGCCTTTCCGATATCCTCAAGACGCACATACGAACCGTTGACCATGTGCACATCCCCGCCCGCGCACGGCGGGCTGTCCAATTTTGCCCGTGCCTCATTCGGACTGTAGATTGCCGACTGTACCATCTTTTGCAGGATATCCGCCTGCTGTGACGGGTCGCCGCGCAGAATCACCCACACATTGAACTTGAAGCCCTTCCCCGCCATCTGCTCCTTTTCCGTGAGGAGCTTGCGGTTCATCTCCTGTTCATAGAGTGAGACATTATAGAGCAGGGTGTTCACGTAGAATTGAAGGTTCTGCATGGCGCTGTTGTTGTAGCTGGACTTCGTGTAATCATTCAGATGGTCGGGGTTGACACCAAACGCAGCGGCGACCTGCAGCGCGGAATAGCGTTTCAGTTCGTAAAACTGCGCATCCGTGAGTTTTAGGTCAAGCGTCTGGATGTCCGCCCCGATGGGCAGTGTGATAAGTCGCCGCGAATTGTCACGTGCCTGTTCGTCAATGCGTTTGAGCATCGCGTCCTGTCCCGGTTTTTTCAGGTCGCCGACATATTTCACAACCGCATTCGCCGTCAGTCCTTTGCGATAAAGTTCACTCAAAAACTTCTGTGACGCCTTATTCCCCGCCATATTCTCGGCGAGTATCTGCCGCACGGACTTACCGACCAGCCCCGTATCATCCGTAATCCATGCCCGCAGATGAAGCATATCTTCGGGCGCAATCCAATACTCTTTCCCCGTTTGGTTGTCAGCGTATCGGTAGAAATAGCGGCGGTCGGTATAGGCGTCTGTATTGTTCACCCACACCTGCACGCGCTGTGGATGCAGGATATGCAGATTCTTGAGACGTGCGCATTCACGCTCAATCAGCACATAGGCATTCCCGTAGTGATTGCGGTGATATTCAAGTGTTGTGAAGAATTGGAGCTGTGTCATGATGCTGTTCGGCTGCACACTGAGAAGCCGCGTCGTTTCGTGCTCCATGACACGCTCTTTGTTGCTGTCCATGAGGTAGACGGGCATTTTACCGATGGATTCGCCCAGCGTTTTAAGACAGGTAAAATAGGTGATCTCTGAAAGGTCGGGACTATCCCCCGTGCTGCCGCCGCGAAAGAAAAAATCGTGCATATCCACAAGTTTTACGCCCCCTTCCGCTTCATTGCGAAAGAGACGCTTCACATTCTCCATGAATTTCAATCTTCTTCTTCACCTCCTCCCGTTACATCCAGCCAAACAGACAACGCCTCTTCTGCGTCCACAACGGTGTTGTTATGTCCGTGGAAATACACCGCCCATGCGTCCATGACTGCATCACACGGATCAATGCGGTTCGTCTGCGTCATCTTGTCAATCTTGATCTCCCCGAACGAGTTCGGTGCGGATATGACCGCATTCACCATGCTCCATGTGAGGAGTGCATTTTGACGGTCATAGCGCACCTTACCTGCTTTCACGGACAGCTGAAAATCCTTCGTTGCATCGTTCAGTGCACGCGCCGACTGCTTGACCTCTGTGATGTCACAGGGAAGAACCGCCTCAAGATCAGACAGGAACGCGCTCGCATTGTGATTGTCATAGCCACAACCGATGATCTCAATCCCGTATTCCTCCATGATGCGCACGAGGTCGGCAATGATGTATTTGTAATCTGTCTTTACCCCATAGATACCGCTTGTAAGGGTAATCAGCCCCGCATCTTTCCAGATGCCATAGGGCGCGTCATCCGTGCGGATATGCTCGGCGAGACGCAGTTCCGGCAGATAACTGTGTGACCATAGATAGACTTCCTCATCTTCACCGGGAAAGAGCAGGGCGATACTGGTGAGATCGCCGCCGCTCGACAAATCAATCCCGAGATAGCACGAACGCCCACGCATATCTGCAAGCGTCTCGTCCGACGCGCACGCACGCCACGCTGCAAGATCAAGAAGTCCGCCGCCCGTGTACTCCACCCAACGATTCAGTGTCTTGGTCTGGAAGTTCACAAGGTCATTCCCCTGCTTCTCACGCGCGTCGATTGCCTTCTCCGCCATGCGGGCAATCATCTCATCGTTTAGCGTATCATCGGGATTCCAGAGGTTCAGCGGGTTCGCCTTTGCCCAGTTCTTCGGCTCCCATATATCATCATCCTCATCCATCTCCGTGATGAAGATGAAGAGCGAATCCTTGCGGACGTTGCCCGACAAGATTTTTTTACAGAATTGATACTGCGCATAGCACGGTGCGTTCAGGTTAAATCCCGCCGTTGTAATGGCAAGCGTGAGCGCATTGTTCACGGCAATCTGACCGTCCAGCATGAGTTTATACATCTGGTCGGTCGGGTGCGCATGGTATTCGTCCACGATTGCCAGAATCGAGCGAAAGCCATCGGCGGACTTTGTGTCTCTGCCAATGGCTTCTATGGTCGTATTCGTAACAAGAGAGCGGATGGTGTGGTCATACTCGCGTACCTTGTAGAGCTCGGCAAGATCAGGGTCGGAGGATATGAATTTGGCAACCTCCTCCCATACGATATTTGCCTGTTTCTGCTTCGTCGCCGTGCAATAGACGCGACCATGCTGATAACCCGCAAAGGTCGCGTAGTCATTGCACATCTCGCCTGCAAGAAATGACTTCCCGTTTTGCCGTGCAAGCTGGATATATCCCTCTCGAAAGCGGCGCAGGTCTGATCGTTTCCTCCGCCATCCGAACAGACTTCCGATGATGAAATTCTGAAATCCGCGCGTTGTGAGTCGCGCAGCCGTCCGTCCTTCGCCGATGGTGAGATGATTTGCAAGGTCGATGTGATGTTCTGCCGCTTTCACGTCAAAGATATATGGAAAATCCCTATCCGCCATATCGTCAAGATGACGCTTGCACGCCTGATACTCTGCCCGCCCGCAAATCTTCCGCCCCGCGACAATCATACGGGCATATGCCGTTGTTCTGTCGGTCATCATCTGCTCTCTTCCTCCACGGGCGGCGAGCGGCGGCGCTTCTTCTCCATGTAGTCACCTCCTACAGATATTCCAAAAACTTATTCGTCGGCTTGTCATCCGTCGCCGTCGGTACAATCAACTTCAAGCGGTCGGTCGCCGCAAGCCCCAGCTTCGTGGAGCAGCGATGAATCTGCGTCGCCGCATCGCTTGCAATCTTGATGTATGGGGACAAATACGCTCCGTTTTCCGTTGCAACGATCAAGCCCTCTCTTTGCAGTGCGGCACTTGCTTTCGTATAGCGGTCGTAGTTGTCTGCATAGATGGCAAGGAATGCGCGGTCAATGTTGTCCAAGAGGTCAATCTTTCCCGCCTCGCGGACGATACGCATATACTCCTCAGCCGCATCAGGCGAAAGCCAATCCGGCGCACCCGCCTCGAGTTGGAGGCGATCGACCTTGATTTTCGATTCCTGTATCTTGCGGTTCAGTCGCTCTTCCTTGCTCCTTTTCCCTTTGTGAACCGTTACCGATTTTCGCGGGCGTCCCGCCATTGCTGCCCCTCCTCTCTCGTTGTTCTGTATTATTTCAATCGTCCCTAAAAATTTCATTTAGGGGGTTTTTCCAAGAAAAAGGACCAGTCGCGGTTTTATATTTCCTGCTCAAAACTTTTTTGACCCGCCCCCGCCTCATCTCTTTTCCGACGGATCGCTGTCAGTCTTTCCTGCATTTCCCGTTTAGCGCGTGGATTCTTGTTATAGGCATCGTGGATTTTCTTATGTGTTTGTGCCGATACAAAAATAAGATTTTCCATGTCCAATTTGCGCGCGGGATTCTCTCCAATCGGCTCAATATGATGCACGATATTCCCCCGAACGAATCGCCCTGTTTCGGCAAAGACAACCTCATCTGCATACTGCGCACGCCGCCGCGCCGCCTCGGCGGTTCTTTGCCATGCTTTCCCGTGGTAGAATGCAGCCTTGTTCTTGTCCCGCCGCATAATGTCATAGTCCCGATGGCGGGACACGCGACACGGGCAGGGCTTCCCCTGCTTCACCGTTCGCCCGCAAATATCACAGATTCGTTTCAGCATCATTTCACCCACAAAAAAGGACGCAAGAAACAATGAAATGTATCCCGCTCTCCTTCCAATTCATAAGGGAGCGGATCTTTCTTTTATACGAATAACCCGCCCCGCGCTTCCTCTATGCGCTTCTTTGCGACTTCAAAATACTTCTCTTCCTTCTCCATCCCGATGAATCGCCGCCCCTCCTGCACACAGGCAACGCCTGTTGATCCGCTGCCCATGAATGGGTCAAGAACGGTATCACCCGTACGTGAACTTGTACGGATGGTACGCGAGAGAATATCAACGGGTTTTTCGCAGGTGTGGAAACGCTTCTGCGACGGAATCACCGCCCGCTCCCACACATTGCAGTGCGCCGCATCGTTTACGTGCGTATGCCTCAATCCCTCATACTCTCGCCGCAGTCCCTCATACTCCTGCCGCAGCTCCTCGTAGTTCTTGCCGAAGCCCAACGGCTCATAAACAGCCTCCCACACTGCACGCGTCGGAATTGCAAATTGGGAATCTTTGAAATAATGTCTTGAAATCATATATGCTTCTTTCCCCGTTGTAGTCTTATAAGCGGCGGAGATGTCATCATCTGTGAGGTCAAGGCGTTTTTTCTCAGTAACGTACCAATCCTTTATCGAACGGTAACAGTCGGGGTTGCTGTTGATTCGATCTACTCCTATAGAATGCGCCCATACCCCCGTCCCCACTTTGAAGAAGTGCAGACAGTACTCGCAACGGTTGAACCAGCTGCGCAGCTGCCCCGGCTTGCGGTTCAGCCAGGAATGTGCCCGATAGCCTTTGTCCTTGTCCCAGATACAGAAACTTACGAGACGAAACTGCCCGCGCTCATGCACATCATGAATAATTTCCGCGATCTGCGTCATGTCATTGTGCCACATATAGAGAACGCCGTTCTCCTTCAGCACACGGGCGGACTCCTCAAAGAAACGCCACATAAAGGCGGGATAGTCGTCGATCCTGTCCCATGCGTTTATTCTCCTCTTCCCTTTCGTTTCCGTTTGAACACCGATATTATACGGCGGGTCTGCAATGACAAGGGCGACACTCCCGTCCTCTATCTCCTTCATCCGCTCGAAACAATCCCCACGGAGCAGGGTTATATCGTCCACACATCCGCCTCCTCTGCAATCAAAAAGGACACCGCCGCAGCCGTGTCCCATAAAAATTTATATCTCCCGCCGACGATCTATAAAAAATCGCAGAAATTTACGTCTCATTCCCCCCAACAAAAAAGCCGCCTCGATTGAGACGGCTATCCGCAAGGAGGTATCCGTATAGGAAGGAGGGAAGAGGTAGGCGGCTCGTCCAAACCACCCACACTAACAGTATAGCAGGTTTTTCCGCGAAAAAAAGGAAGTAAAAGGGAACAAAAAACACCGTTGGAAAAACGTTCGAGTTATCCACAACTGTATACATTTTATGATAAAACCGCCTTGCATGAATGCAGGGCGGTTTTCGTGTCATCCTTTTTATATTCCGATTCTATTCTTTTTTTATTCTGATTTTTCTCCTTTCTCTGCTCCATAGAGCCGCTCCATCCCCGCTCGCGTAATGAGCCATGTCCCGCCGGACTTCCTGCACTCATCGGGCGTAAGGCGCGGCGGTCTGCCCTGTATGCCGGTGCAAAGATGCTTCACAGAGCTATGTTCCTTACCCCATCGCTCCGCCGCTTCCTTTGTTGTCATGACCTCCAATAGTGGATTCGCATGGTGAGCCATACGCCGATCACTCCTCCCGAAATAAATGACTTCACATTGCTCCACTGCCAATCAAGTACGAGATAATTTCCATAGAGCAACAGAACGCAAACGACAACATCCAAGAGCAGGGCTTTTGATATTTTCATTGTTTTGCCTCCTCCAATCATGTATAATGAGGTTGAGACAAGGGGCTTTCGCCCCTCGTCCGGTTCAGCCTAACCGCTATTTCTGCTTGCTATGGCGTTTGTTGCGGCTAGGCTTTTTCTTTTGTCCTCCTTTCATCGTTGCCAGTGCTTGAATCAACCCGACGATGATTGTTACAACCAACTGGGCAATCCATTTTATATCTTCTTTGTCCATCTATATCACCCCCTTTCGATGATTTAATTATACCCTATTTCGGGTATTTTGTCAAGTATTCTATGCAAAATATTTTCCCGTAACTCCTTTATTTGCAAGGGGTTACGGGCTTTTTTCATGATACAGTTTTAGCTGTATGGGACGCATCTGCACACCGAAAATCATGAGTGCAACATCGCGCAGGGCTTTCCATCCGCGCTCCTTCGTCCATTTCTCTGTGTAAGAGAGACGCAGAGCGATATCGTTCCACGTCGCCCCTTCGATATAGTGACCCCGCACCGCTGCTGTTTCGACCTCGTCCAAAGATGAAAGAGCGCGGTCTATCGCTTGCAATGTCGCCCTAAGTTCCTCCTTGCGTACTCGCATACTAGCGATGCGCCCCGCTATCCGAATCCGCCGCGCCGCAGCCGCCTCCGTCGCCGTGAGTTCTCCCCTGCCGCCCGTCGTATCATCTCCGTACCGTACGGACGCAATCCCCTCATCCGCTAAAAGGCGTTCCATCGCCTCGATCTCCTCCGTGAGATTGAGGGCTGCGACCTTCATTTTGTTGTAGCTGCGCAGAAGCCGCTTTGTCTCCCTGATATAGTCGCCGTATGCCCTCACGCCACTACCTCCGATCCGAATCACGTCATGTTGTTGTCGTCACCAATATGTTCCGAACGCACCAAAAGAGCGGCGCATGACCGCTCTTTTTTCTTATACCGCCTGTGCTACACCGCGCTCCAAGATGAGATGAGACACAAGAGACAGTGCATAGGATTGTCGCGGAAGGGCATAGCGAAAGGCGAAGAAGTATAACGTCTGTTCATCCGATGTCATTAGATGTCTCCTCAAAACGGAATATCCTCATCCGGCACAGGTGTCCCGGGATAGTCGCCCGCGCCCCCTGCGCTGCTGTTTCTTCTGCTCTCACAGAATTCCATGCTCTGCACAACGACCTCTGTCGCATAGCGTTTCGTCCCGTCCTTCGCGTCATAGCTGCGCGTCTGGATGCGCCCCTCGACGGCGATCTTCTGTC
>NZ_DBHIVL010000007.1:0-46701 GCF_057271695.1 Centipeda sp. (in: firmicutes) | reverse complement strand
ACTCTGTGACCTGTTTTCGTGTGCCTTTATTTACCGGCTGTACTTTCAACCTTATGCTCTCCTCCTTTCCTGTATTATGCTTCACGCCGATAGGCAAGCAGACTGTACCCCATGGCAAGAAGAACTCCCGTTACAAAGCCAATCGCTGTAATCAATTTCTTCCGTGGTGCAACAGGTCTCTCGATGTCAGGCAAATTCGCCGCATCGATGATCTGGATATCCATGCTCTCCATCGCCGCCTGTATCTTGTTCTGCTCGTACTGCTTGACGAGGTTCAGATAGACCTCATTCTTAATCGTAGAATCACGGCTAAGACGCATATACTCCATGACATCATCTGGGAATGTGCCAAGCTCTTCTTCCTTCTTCGCCTGCTGCTCTTTCAACGCGCTCTCACTCGCCGTTGCAACAGCAAGGTTGACGGCAGCAAGTGCACGGCTACTGAGAAGCTGCGACTGCGTCGGGTTTAGTGTTGTTGCATCGGATTCAACCGTCGCACGCACTTCTGCGTCGAGGCTGTTCTGCAGTTGCTCTAATTCCTTTTGCGCACGCTGAACGCTCGGATGAAGATCAGTATAGTTCTGCTCAAGGCTGACGATCTCAAGGCGCTTGGCTACAATCTGGTCGCGAATCTTTTGTACGATAGAGTTATCCGAGATGTTATACGCCTTGCTTGCGGACTTCTGCTCGCCGAGTTTCTCGTTCGCTGCGTCAAGGGAGGCCTGTGCCGACCGTGCGGCGACCTCTACTTCTCCAATCGCCTTATCGTATGCCGCCATTTGCTCGATCGCAGCCTTTGCCTGATCGTCAGGGCTATACAACTTGTGTTCACGACTAAACGCGGCCAGTTTCGCCTCCGCCTCCTCAGTTTCACGCTTTGCGGTTCCAATGCGTTCATCGAGAAATTTCATGAGGAGTGACTGCGTCTGCTGGTTCATATCGGTCTGCATGAGAAGGAAGTTATCTACCACAGCTTGTGAGATTCTCTGTGCTTCTTCGGGCGTTTTACCGCGTGCAGCAACCTCAATGAGATTCGTTCCCTTTGTATTGCGAATATCAAGGTATCCCTTTGCAAAGCCCTTCGCGTCGGGTTTCTGATCCTCCTCAAAACCAAGAGAGTCGATAATCGGATCAAGCACAGTTCGGGTTTTCATCAGCTCGATATAATTCGTGGTCGGGGAGGAAACACTCCCGCCGCCTATGCCAAGTGCAGCCATCGCAGCAACTGTCCCCGAAATGTCAACCTTTGCCGCGCTGCGTGTCTGGACAAGTGTCGTGGACTCATACTGTTTCGGCAAGACAAACGCAATCACGAGAGCGACAAGTGCGCAGATTGCTATAATGCCAAAGAGAACGACCTTGTGATCCCCCATCACCCGAAAGAGGCGCGAGAGGTCAATCGTGTCTTCATTGTGTTCCATAAGCTATTCCTCTCCCCTCAGTCCTTCATTGCCTTATACATCGTCCACACGTTGATATACGGCAAAATGTCCTCATCAAACTTGATGCCGTTCGAGCGCGGCACGTAGACGATATCGCCATCCTGCAGAACGACATTCTGTGTGAGATCGTGTTTCTTGATATAGTTCTTGATGTTCAGCGTCTTATAGTACATGGTATCGCCCACAACGCGCAGCACCTGTACCTGCGTGCTGCGACCGCGGCGTTTGATGCCGCCGGCAGAGGAAATCGCTGCATATGCGTTGAGATTATCCACACCGAGATCGTGTATGCCCGGTGAGCCGACCTCCCCCATGACATAGACCTTACGAGGGCCATAGGATTTCATGATAAGTGACATGTCCGGGAAACGCAGATACTGCCCCATACGTTCCATCAGGATCTCCTTTGCCTCATCCAAGCTCATCCCCGCGAGTTTGACCGATCCTGCATAGGGAAGCTGGGCATAGCCGTCGGGACCAACCATAACATCGCTCATGTCGGCACCGCCGGGGAGTCCGATGACCTGGATATCGATAACATCGTACTTCGTCAGACGATAGGTCTCAAGCAGACGATCCGGTTGGAGCGTCGCGACTTTGAAGTCGCCGCCCTCAACGATATGATACGGCATGTCGCTCACCGCCTCTGCACGGACAGGCATATTACCTGCCGCATATGCGGGCATATCCGACATCGCAGGACAGCCGATCAGCGTACATACACCAACAACCGCAAGACTTTTCTTCCCTATCATGAGTGTCTGACTCCTTTATATCGTAATCCAGTCCTAATTATATAAAATTCAAACAAGCTGTCAAGGTATCCATGTTTTCAAAAAAGCTCCAACATCTTAAACAAAAACACCCAACCAAAGATGGTAAAGCAGGCGAGGGCACTGCTGTAGACGACGCTATTACCCGCAAGCTCGGCATCCGCCTGCATCTGCTGCGCCATGGCAAAGCCGGCGACGGCGCAGGGTGTGGCAAACACGGCGATGAGTGTCACGAGCTCGACACCGCGAAAGCCAAGTACGATTGCAAGCGAAAGCACGATGGCAGGCACAATGATGAGCCGTGAGGCAACCGAAAAGATGAGTTGGCGCAAATGTGCGTGATAGCTCCCACCATGAAAAGATGCACCGAGAATGATGAGTGCAACGGGCGTGGTCGCCGCCGCGATCTGTGCGACAGGCTTCAGCACAGGCGCAGGAATCGGCAGCTCTACGAGGCGACACAGTGCCCCCGTAATTGCTCCCAAGATCATGGGATTCATGAGAACGCTGCGCAGGATCGGCAGGAGGTCAAATCGTCCGCCGCGAAAGGTCTCAAGTACGAGCACACCGAGTATATTATAGATGGGAACGATGACTGCAATCATCATGGTCGGAATCGCAATCGCCGCATCGCCAAAGATGTTGCTGACGAGCGGGATACCCATGAGGACGTAATTGCCGCGAAAGGCCGCCTGGATCATCGGACCTCGCCGCGCATTTTCCGGCTCAATGCGGCAGACAATACACGTAAAGACGAGTGCCGTGAGCAGCACACCGGCCGCACCAAAGAGCATGAGTGTGGGTTGGAATGCCGTCCCCGGATCGGAGATGTAGATGTTGTAAAACATCATAAAGAAGAAGAACACACGGAACACCATGCGATTCATATGCCGAAGTTCTTCCTCACTGAGAAGACGCGAACGTTTCACGAAAACGCCGACCGCCATCAGACAGAAGAGGGGAACAACGCCGCCGAGCGCGACAAAAAAATTGCTGAGCACAAAAAAGCCTCCCCACCCATTCGACTGTATTATAACAGGAAAGAGGTGGAGAGGCAACGTATAAAAGCACTTGCACCGAAGTCGATAAATTCGCTGTGTTTTACTCACAGATCTGCATCTGCCGCTCACGAAACGTAACAATCTGCAAATCAAAGGCGCGGGTAAGCTCACGTGCGCGGTCATAGTTCCGACCGACACCGTCGGGGACGTGTGCATCCGAGCCGACGGTGACATAGCGTCCGCCAAGTTCATAGTAACGGCGATAGATAGGCGCAAGTTCCTTGATGCCACGCGGGGTACCGAGGCGGCGCGTATTGATCTCGATGACGGTATCCGTCTCGACGAGGGCGCGCAGGACGGCATCGATGTCGTCGGTGAAATCCCCGTAGGAAAGCTCTGGATTGTCAAAGGGGGCGTTGCGTGCGATGTAGTCAATGTGCGCGAGTGCATTGATAAAGGGATGCGCATAGATCTCGTCGCGCATGACGGTGAGGTACTCGTGATACATCTCCCGTTTCTCACGCCCCTCGAAGGTCTCGGGATAGTAGAGATCCTTCACATCCAGAAAGTGAATCGAACCGAGCACGAAATCAAATGGAACACGCCGCAGGAATGCGGCATTTTTTTCGCGTGCACTCGCCATCATGCCCATCTCGACACCGAGCGATAGATTACCCTTGGCGCGGAGCGGCTCATACGCCGCCCAATACGCCGCAGGATCGAAGATAAACTCCTCCGTGCCCGCCGATGGAAAGTCATAGTCCAGATGCTCAGTGAATACGAGTCCGAGTCCCTGCTTCGCCGCCTCTCGAAGCGCATCCGCCGCCTTCATCTCAGAATCAGCGGAAAACTCCGTATGAACATGACTGTCAAAAAACATCTTCACACCTCCTGCATCTCCAGATTCCCTACCGCATCGGACAGGCGTGCAAAATCCGCAAGGGAGAGCTGCTCGCCGCGCATATTCTCCGCGATACCCGCCGCCAGAAGCCCCGCACGGCTCATTTCCTTGGTCAGCCCCGCCCCCGTAAGGGCATTGAGAAGTGTCTTGCGCCGCTGCATAAATGCGGCGCGAACGAGACGGAAGAAGAGTTTTTCATCGTGCGGCTGAACCGTCGGTACATCCTGCACCTGGCAGGCGATGACGGCACTCGTCACCTCGGGCGCAGGCAGGAAGGAGCGCGGCGGCACGTCCATGACCATACGCGGAACGGTGAAATACTGGACAGCGATGGAAAGTGCGCCGTAGTCCTTCGAGCCGGGACGTGCCGTCATGCGGACGGCGACTTCCTTCTGCACCATTGTAACGAGCCGCTCGATCGGCAGCCGCTGTTCGAGAAGCGTCATAATGATCGGCGTTGTGATGTAGTAAGGCAGATTTGCGACAACCTTGAATCGTTCTCCCGCAGGAAGCCCGAGCGTTTCCATGATGTTCAGCTTCAGAATATCGCCCGGTATAATCGTGACATTATCGTAGCCCTTCAGTGTCTCCGCGAGTACGGCGGGAAGCTTTTTGTCCAGCTCAACGGCAACGACGCGCGCACCGCTCTCGGCAAGCCCCTGCGTGAGCGTCCCGATGCCGGGTCCGATCTCAAGCACAGTGTCCTCTGGGGAGAGTTCTGCCGCGTCGACAATGCCCTGCACAACACCTCGATCAACGAGGAAGTTCTGCCCAAGGCGTTTGCTCGCACGCAGATGAAATGCGCTGAGAATATGGCGCGTAACCTTGGGGTCGGCGATAACGGGAATACTTGCGTTCATTATAGCTCCTCTATTGCAGATATAAATTCCTCGCGGGTAATCCCGTAGGTGTTCAGACGACGGAGAAATGTTTTCGCGTTGGCAAAACCAAGCCCGAGAACGCGTCCAAGACGTGCTCGCCGTGCGGCGGCATCCTCCGTGCCCGTCAGCCCGTGCGCCATCATATCCGCCATTGAGAAAATCTCTACGGGTGCATCCATCGGTGTCCGCACCTTTTCAAGTGCGGCACGGATTGCTGCAGGGCTTGCCTGTTCGATGCCAATATCGCCATCGCCCAGATTCGTCGCATCCTCGACGGGAATGAAGGCATGACGGGCACGCGGGAACATCTCTGTGAGGCGTGCCCGAATGCGCTCCCCCACTGTATCGGGGTCGGTGAGGACGATGATGCCGCGTTTCTCGTACGCGGCGCGGATGTTCTTGATCGCCATGCTGCGCAGGCGAAAGCCATCTGTGATGATGCAGTCCGCCTCGACCGCACGCCGCACCGCCCGCACATCCATCTTCCCCTCGACAATGATGACTTCTTTAATCACAATCGGCTCTTACGCTCCTTGCTCTCATGAGTCACAGAATTCGCCCCTTCCACCACGCTTCACGTGGTCCCCCTCCCCCGTTATGACGGGGGAGGCTTTTTAGTTTATGGTACACCGACTTCTCCACCATAACACAAGACAGGCTTGAGGGAATTATGCGGATTCCTCAAGTGGATCCTTTACTACAGGGGATTCATAGAGGACAAAGGGATCGATGTCAATACACTTCGACGCATCACGATTTCCTTCGAGATCCCATGCCACAGAGCCATTCATAACGGTCATCGTATTGACAAAAATCTGCTGGTCGCGCAGCCGTGCAAAAACGCCCGTCCCCATGACAAGCTCCGAAGCATCATAGCGTCGCACCGTACCGTCGTTGAAATAGGCGTAGACGATATAACTATCCCCCGGCACAACCTGTAACACCTCGGGGAAAAAACGAGAATCCATCGTGGTCACATCCTTCGCATTGGCGGAACTGGATTGGGAGACTTTCCGCTCTTGACCAATTCCCAGTTCTGCATTAGTTCATCCTGATAGAGAACACACCAAGCAAGAACAATCTTCAGCTGCCTATTGGGAAGAAATCCGCTTAGAACACACGCATTTTGTATATCAATCGCCGCTTTGTTGTCTGCATATTCTGCATGGATATGCGGCGGGTTGTGGTCGTTGTAGTAAATCGTGATACGAATGCCAAAGAACAAACTGATTTCAGGCATATTACGCCCTCCCATTCACAAAAATCTCTGTACCTCCCCATACAGTCTCTCATGAATCTCCTCGATCGGCAGCGGCTCTCCATCCATACTTGACGGAATCCGCACCCAGCCGTAACGCACGGCTAGGAGGACGTAGGCATCGTGGGCACGTGCGAGGTAGGCGGCATCGCGCTCGTGGATGTCGGGCGCAGCCCCCTTTGCCCTCGCACGCGCCGCAATCAGGCGCTCTGCCGCGCGCGGCTCCATGTCGAGGAAGAAGACGGCATCGGGCACGGGCAATCCCATCTTGCGGAACTCAAGATCACAGAGCCAGTCCAGAAACGTGTCGCGTTCCTCCGGATCTATGAGCTTCACCGCCTGATGCACCATGTTGGACGTGGTGTAGCGGTCAGCAAGTATGATCGCTCCCGCCGCATAGTCCCTCCCCCACTTTGTCCGATAGGAGGCGTAGCGGTCAACGGCAAAGAACGTCGACGCGGCGTATGCGTTCACGTCATCCGCATGTGCGCCAAAGTCGCCGCGCAGATACATCCGCACGAGCATGGAGGAGTCCGCCGCGTAGTCAGGAAATGTGACAGGCACAACACGATGCCCCTCGCGCACAAGCCGCTCCGTGAGAAGCCGTGTCTGCGTCTCCTTGCCCGAGCCGTCCCCCGCCTCGATGATAAAGAGTTTTCCGTTTGCCATATCAGCCTTTCGCAATCACCATGAGTGTTCCGAGCGACGCATCCGCCGCCCCGACAACACGCGCACCGACCGCCTTCATCGCGCGCAGATACGCGAGCGTCGCACCGTCGATCACATCGCCCGGTGCGAGCACGGGAATCCCCGGCGGATAGAACACAATCGTCTCTGCCGCGACCCGCCCCTCAGCCGCCCCGACATCGATATGCTCACTGCGTGCAAAATACGCATCGCGCGGCGCGAGAGCCGTCTCCGGAATCGCCGGCAGTGCCAAAAAGGATGCTGCCCCGCGTGAAATACACAGCGGAGCATTCTCCTCTGCCAAGCCCCGAAGTGCCGCAAAAAGACGTTCCGTCTCCCGTTCCCCATCCGCGTACGAGAGGAGCAGCAGCACATTCCGTGCATCGGCAAGCTCGCACGCGATACCGCGCCGCCGCAGTTCCGCCTCCGCCGCAAAGCCCGAGAGTCCGAGTCCCGTAACCTGCACCGTGATCTTCAGCGGATCGAGTGCCGCCATCCCGTCCGCACCCATGTGCTCTGCGCCGAATGCCCAGAGCCCTTCGATTTCGTTGATGCGGCGGCGCAGCTCCTCTGCTGCACGAATCGCAACGGCGAGACGTTCCCGCCCCTCTCCCGCCATCTGTGCGCGTGCGAGATCGAGCGAGGCGAGCAGGATTTCATTTGGACTGGTCGACTGCACAATGCCCGACGCCGCACGAATCCGCTCCGTCGGCACGCGTTCGCCGCGTGCGAGGAGCATTGAGGTCTGCGTCAGCGAGCCGAGCAGCTTGTGTGTACTCTCTGCCGAGAGATCCGCCCCCGCCGCCATCGCAGACGGCGGCAGTTCATCGGAGAACGCAAAGTGCGCCCCATGCGCCGCATCCACGAGGAGGAGTTTATCCTGTGCGTGGAGGAAATCCGCAATGGCAGCGAGCTCCGTCGCCACACCGTAGTACGTCGGATAGACGAGGAGCGCGGCGCGTGCCTCGGGGTGCTCGCACACGGCACGTTCCACGGTACGCAGCGACACCCCCATCGCAATGCCGAGCCGTGTGTCAATCTCCGGCTGCATATAGACGGGACGTACGCCCGTAAGGATCATCGCCCCCACAACCGCGCGGTGCACATTGCGCGGTACGAGGAGCACATCTCCCGGCGCAAGCGCAGCGAGCAGCATTGTATGGAGCGCGCCCGTCGTCCCATTCACCATGAAGTATGCCGCATCCGCACCGTACGCCTCTGCCGCCAGCTCCTCCGCCGCACGGATGCAGCCCGTCGGCAAATGGAGATCGTCGAGCTCTGCCGAGAGCGAGACATCCGCACGCAGCCCCTCCTCTGTAAAGAAGCGGTGCAGCAGGGGGTGAGCCCCGCGCCCGCCCTTGTGCCCCGGCGTGTGACATGGCAGAACACCAAGTCCCGCATAGCGGAGCACAGCCTCGGCGAGCGGCGCGTTCAAGCGTCCTCCATCATGCGATTCTGCACGCGCAGATGCACCTTCGTTCCCTTGCCCGGCTCGGAGAGAATCTGGATCGCCGCACCGATGATCTTCGCACGCTCCTCCATACCGATCACACCGAAGTGACGCCCGCGCAGACGCCGCTGCGTTTCCATGTCGAGCGCATCCGGCTTCTCCTTTTCCTCCGGCACACGGTTCGTATCGAAACCGACGCCGTCGTCCGCAATCAGCACCGTCAGAGCCTGTGCCGTATAGTGCATGCGCACACGCACCTTGTCCGTTTTCGCGTGATGCACGACGTTGTTCAGAGCCTCCTGCACAATGCGGAAAATGGCAATCTCCACATGCTTCGGCAGCGCGTAGTGCGTCCCCTCAAGGCTGAACGTCCCGCGCAGCTTGCCGCGCTCGCCGAACAGACGAATCAGCTGCTCCACCGCCTGCGGCAGCCCCAGATCGTCAAGTGCCATCGGACGCATATCGAAGATGATCTGCCGCACACCCGTGAGGCATTTGCGAAGCTCGCCGCGCAGCTCCACAAGCGTCTTTTTCGCCTCATCCATATCCTGATCCATGAGGCGTTCCGTGATGGTCGTCATAAAGAGCACGTTCGCAAGTTCCTGTGCGGGACCGTCGTGGATCTCGCGCGAGATGCGGTAGCGCTCCTCCTCCGTTGCTTTGATGATGCGCGCACCGACGAATTTGTCCTTCTGCACCGCCTCGATCTTCCAGAGCACACCGCTCACCTGCGTGCTAAGATAGCTGAGCACCGAGCCGATGGAGAGTGCCATATGCTCCGCACGTGCTACAACATTGTAGAGATAGCGCAGACGGATCTCGAGTTTGTCGCGCTCCACGCGCATCGTCTGCTCCTTCTCGCGCTCGATTGCGAGATTGATCTGGATGATTGAGACCGTCTCGTACGCACTGCGGATCTCATCCTCCGTGTGCTCGGCAAAATTGCGGCTCACCTCTGCAAGCCGCTGCTTTGCCTTCTGCTCCTCTGCGGCAAGCGAATCCACACGCGCGATTGTCTCCGCGACACGCTGTTTCAACTCCGTCAGACGCTCCCGCGCATCATCCACCTCGCTGCGTGTATTCTGATAGATGTCGAAAATCTGTGTCTTATTGTCCTCAATCGCATCAATCGTACTGGTCAGCAGTCTGCGCAGCTGCCCCTCCTCGAGGCCTTCCCCGATCTGCTCCTCCGGCAGGTACGCATCTCTCCGCCGTCTTCCACTCGTTCGCATCGCACCCTCCTAAGGGAATCGCTGATAAAATGAAGTCCGTCAGATTGGCGTAGATTTTTTCGTCCGAACAAGGAGGCAAACCGGACGCATAGCCAAAGCTATGTGGAGGATTTGCCGACACAGTGCGGGCAAAAAAGATGCGTCAAGATGATGGTGCTGAATTTATCAGGGCTTCCTAAGCACTCCAATATTTTTCATTGTACCCCATTTCAGGGCAAAAGTCACGCAGACTTGCTTTTTCCTTAAAAAATCGGTAAAATATCGGAATGGAGAGAAATACAGTCCTACATATATGAGACGAAAGCACAGGTGAACGCAATGAGCATCTTTTCCCGCTTCCTCCCGAAGCGCAAGCCCCCCGAACTGAAGAACAACATCCCGAAGGAGAAAGAGAACATTCGCAAGACCTTCGGTGTCTATTGCAGCAAGCATCACAACCCGAAGGGCGGCAAGCTCTGCCCCTCCTGCACGGCACTGCTCGCCACCGTCTTTACGAAGATCGACCGCTGCCCCTACGGCATCACGAAGCCGATCTGCGACCGCTGCGACCGTCCGTGCTTCGGTGCGAAGGCGACACAGGAATTCCTCACCATCATGAACAGCACGCAGCGCGGCATGTTCCTGCGCCACCCGATCATGACGATCAAGCACAAGCTGGCGAGCATGGGGGTCGACTACGCCAAGTACCAGCAGGAAAAGAAGGTCAGCGACAAGGTAAAGGCAAAGGAGAAGGCGGCAAAGCCGCGCGCAAAGGAAAAAGAGAAGAAGAAATAAGCATAGAAAAAGCCTCCCCCGTATCGACGGGGGAGGCTTTTTTCGATTATGCAAGGTTGCGGATGTAGTCCTTGAGCTCGTCCGCCGCGCGCGTCACGCGCGAGAGGTTCGCCGTGATCTCCTGCGTCGATGCCGCCTGCTGCTCACTGATGGAGCCGGTCGTCTCGATGGATTTCGAGATATCCTCGACGGCGCGGTTCATCTCGTTCAGCGTGACCTGGATGCGCTCCGTCGCCTCGCGTGACTGCTCAGCGAGCTTGCGTACCTCCTCGGCAACAACGGCGAATCCGCGTCCCTGCTCACCGGCACGCGCCGCCTCAATCGCCGCATTCAGACCAAGCAGGTTCGTCTGTCCCGCGATGTTCGTAATGAAGTCGATGACCTTGATCGTGTCGGCATTGCGCTCCTGCAGGAACTTCGCCTGCTTGACGGACTCCTGCCCTGCACTTGCGAGCTCCGTCGCGCTCTTTGCCACCTGCTCGATCGCCTCGTAAACCGTCTGCGTCGAGGTTGCGATTCGCTCAATCGCTTCGAGCAGGCGCTCGTGGTCAATCTTCGTCTCTTCTGCCATTTTTTGCTTCCTCCCTGATCCACCCGTGTCTGAATGATTTCATTGCAGTGTTTGCTATGTTTTTAATTCAACGTACATAAGAAAAACCCTTCTCCTATGAAAAAATTTATATGTTATTTTTCAGGCATAAGGATGATATTCACCGGCAGATTCGATGCGCCCGGCGGTGAATACTCGAACGCCACAGACTGTCCGGCCGCATACGTCCCGAGATCGGAAAGCTCCGTGTACTGCGTCAGAAAGAGCAGCCCCTCCTCACGCGCCTGTACGACATTCGGTGCTTCCGGCAGTGTCTGATCGCCGAAATAGGCACGCGTCGCCGGTGTCTGGAGGAGAGCACGCTTCCCGCCGCTCTCGACGCGCATTGCGCCCGCATAGACTCCGCCCAACGGACTGAGGAAGTAGCGTATATTTTCACGTCCCATCGTCGGAATGTCGATCTGATAGAGGATGCCATAGTTGCCGTAGTTCACGACCGTCGATCCATCCGTCGCATCGATGCCGTGCCGATAGACATCGTGAAGATTGTCGCCGATGGGGAAGTAGACAGCGCCGTCCATCGAGGGGCGATACGGTTTCTGTGCTGTGATGACGCGGTTCATCCCGTGGAACGTCCCGCGCAGGGCGATCTCATCGCGCGGCAGGACGCGCGCGATCCGCAGAAAGGCAAAGGGATCGACATCCGCGCCATACATGATAACCGAGACGCGCACGGGCGCATTCGTGTGGAAATCGTAGACTCCGTAGACGAGCTGCCCCGGCGCGAGCAGGGTTTCGTTCATTGTGGGCACGAGAAGGCGCGGACGCTCCTTCGTCACATAGATGCGCTCGTTCAGCTCGTGCGTGTCAAAGTAGCCGATCTGCGTCTCCTTGCCGACATGCAGATAGTCCGTACTCGGTGCAGCGGCAGCCCCGCGCATCACGGAGACGGTCGCAAGATCCGCCTCCGTCTCGAGGACGACGGCGAGCTTCTTCGGCTGTGCCGTATCATTCAGATGATAGTAGAGGACGCGCGCGTCCCCCGTCACCATGTCCCGATAGAGAACCCCGACCTCCTTGACATACTCGGGGCTGTCGGAGAAAAGCAGCGTGCCGCCCGTGTCGTAGGACTCCACCGGCCAACGGTGCATGAGGTGCGATGTACCGGGCGAAAAGATACGGTTGCGCGGCGGCTCCGTCGATCCGAGAATATGCGTGATGCGGTCGCGGATATTCGCCTGTGCCGTACCGCGCTCGCGTACAATCGTCGTACTGCCGTCATGCTTCGCCGCGTATGCCTGCCCCGCCGCACAGACGAGTGCAAGCGTCGCCGCTGCTATTCTCCAAAACCTTGCCTGTTCCATCGCCCCTGTTTTACACTCCCTTCATTTCTCATTACTCCCCACGCAACACCATGCGCAGGTGTGCGATACCATCGCGCACGCCGTCCGGCAGCTGCGCGAGGCGCACATTCAGACGCGCCGCGATGTCTGCCTTCATGAGGCGCAGACGAAACTCTGTCCGCCCGAAATGCGGCCGTGGAATATTCACACGATGCAGGAGATACGGATTCGTCTCCACATTGTTCAGCCCCGCCTCGCCCGTCACCGCCGTCAGGTAGTCCTCCTCGGCAAGCATCGCAACAATCCCCGCATCATACGCCCCCGTCGGATAGGAGAAGCTGTAGATGGTTTTCAGCCCCTTCCACTCGAGCATCAGCTTCGAGAGCCGCAGCTCCTCGCGCTGTTTCTCGGGAGGCAGTGTCGTCAGCGGAATGTGGTTCGCCGTGTGGCTGCCAATCTCCATACCGCGCCGCTCCATGTCAAAGAGATTGTCCCATGTCATGTAGCCCGGAAGACCGATATCATTCGTCACCACATAGAACACCGCTTTCATGCCGCGCTCTTCGAGCATGGGCAGAACGACACGGTGGTTGTCCTCGTATCCATCATCAAAGGAGAGGATGACGGGTTTTTCGGGCAGCTCCTGTTTGCCCTTGCGCGCACGTGCATAGTCCTGCGGCGTGATCGTCGTATACCCCTCCGCCGCGAGGTAGTCCAGCTGCGCGGCAAACTCCTCAGGCGGCACGACGTAGCGTCGTTCGTCAGCAGATGCGTCATCCTTTACCATATGATACTCGAGAATGGGAAAGCCCGTCGGCAGCGTTGCCGTCAAAATCCATGCGGCAAACGCAGCAAGCAGCAGCACAGGCAGAGGCAGCCCGCCCGAAAGCTGCCGTGCGATACCTCTCATCAATACTCAAACCTCCTCTGCCATCGTGCATAATTTCCGCAGACGATGGCTCATGCCCGACTTGCTGATGTGACACAGCGCGGCGAGCTCCGTCATGCTGATCTCTGGATGTGCGCGGCGCATCTCTGCCGTCTCACGCAGCTCCTCGGAGAGCGCGGCGAGCCGCCCCGCAGCCGCGAGCCGCTCGATTGCCGCCAGCTGATCCGCAGCGGCATCCACGGCACGTTGGAGATTCGCCGTCTCCACATTGACGAGACGGTTCACCTGCGCACGCACCTCCTTGAGGTTGCGCGCGACCTCAATTTCCTCCGCCGCCTCCTCCGCACCGATGAGCGCAAGAAAGTCCATGACGGCATCGCTCTCCTTGAGATAGACGACGTACGTCTCACGCCGGTCAGTCATCCCTACAGGGAAATGCAGCCGGCGCAGGAGTGTGTGGAGCGCACGTCCCAGTGCCGCGCTCTTTGCCGTGATTTCGAGATGGCAGCGTGCCTCGGGACGGTTCACACTGCCGCCTCCCAGAAACGCCCCGCGCAGATACGCCGCGCGGCAGCACTTTTTCCGCAGGAGCTGCACATCCGTGCGCAGCGTCTCGCCGCCCGTGAGAAAGCCGAGGCGTATGAGGAGCGGCGTGACGCCCTCCCCTGCCGCAATGTTGACAATGTATGTGCGACGACGCAGCTGCGGCGTGCGCTCCATTGCAACTGAGGTCGCAAGCGAGGCATCCATCGCGCGCAGCAGACGGATCATGCGGCGTGCGACGGCGGCACTCGCGGCCTCAAAGCGCAGCCCGAGACCATGCTCCCCGTCCGTCCCCATGGATGCGCCCATGCGCAGGAGCGCGGCAAGCTCTGCCGTGCGGCAGCAGTCACGCTCCGCATCTGTACGCGAGAGCGCATTTTTGACATCCGAGGCAAACGACGGCATTTCAGCTCACCCGCAGATCGTAGATCATGCGCATGACGTTGCGGCTGAGCTTGTCGGGATCGTGCCGCACCGCATCGGACTGGTTGATGATGTCCGCCGCGACGAAACCGATGCCAAGCGCATTGATCGCCGCCTCGTCTACCGCAACGGGCGCAATCCCCTCCGCCGCATATTTCTCGCGCAGTTCGTCCGAGATCGGCGCACTGTTCACGAGCATGAAGTCGATTGCCCCGCGCCCCGCGTGCTTGATGATTGCCTCTACGTGCATCGCAGCGGTATAGCCGTCCGTCTCGCCCGGCTGCGTCATGACGTTGCAGATGTAGATCTTGAGTGCGCGGCTTTTCCGGAGCTCCTCGGCAACGCCATTGACGAGGAGATTCGGCATGATACTCGTGTAGAGACTGCCGGGGCCGAGGATGATCGCGTCCGCCGTACGAATCGCCTCGAGTGCGGACGGGACGGGCTTGACATCCTGCGGATAGAGGCGCACGCGGCGGATGCGTCCCGGCACCTCCGGGATGTGCGACTCGCCCTCGACGACCGTACCGTCCTCGAGAATCGCATCGAGGCGCACGGACTGCTTCGAGGCGGGGAGCACGCGCCCCTTGACCGCGAGAACCTTTGAGGATTCGCGCAGTGCCGTCTCCATATCTCCTGTGACCTCCGCCATCGCCGCGAGAAAGAGATTGCCAAAGCTGTGCCCTGCGAGATTGCTCTGCCCCTCAAAGCGATGCTGAAAGAGCTTCTCCATCAGCGGCTCGGTATCGGCGAGCGCGACGAGACAGTTGCGCAGGTCACCGGGCGGGATAATGCCGAGCTCCTCGCGCAGCCGCCCCGACGAGCCGCCGTCATCCGCAACCGTCACCACCGCCGTCACATTACTCGTCAGTTCCTTGATCCCGCGCAGGAGCACGGACAGACCATGCCCGCCGCCGATCACCGTGACCGCAGGGCCGCGGCTCAGGCGTGTTTTTTCATAGACAAGATCAACGAGGCGCGCCGATGTCCCTTCGGGCATCAGCGCGGTGATGACGGAGCGGATGATGTGCCGCGTGGCCAACAGCATAAGACCGCTGCCGAGAAGTGCAATGAGGCCGCCCGCAATCGCCGTAAAGCCGTAGTCATAGCTGCCCTGCCATGTATAGACAAAGCGGAAGATCGCCTCCTCGATGCTGTCAATGTATTTGTAGTTGAAGATCAGTGCCGCTCCAAGCCCGACGCAGAGCGTCCCGATGGCAAAGACAAAGAGCCATCGTTTGAACCCCATGCCGGGATAGAGCCATTTTATGAGATGCATCCGTCAGTCCTCGCTCACATGCTCGTGCACCTCATTCTTCATGAGGTCGCGATGTTCGAGATGCGCCGCATAGCTGCCCTTGATGCAGTCGTAGAGATGCTTTGCGATAAAGACACTGCGGTGCATACCGCCCGTGCAGCCGATGGCAATGACGAGCTGCGTCTTGCCCTCCTTCACATACTGCGGGAGGAGGAAGTCGATCATGCCGTCGAGGTACTGCTCGAATTTCTGCGTCACCTCCCACGACGCGATGTAGGACGCAACCTGCGGAACAGTACCGCTCCTCTTGCGCAGCGCGTCCACATAGAACGGATTCGGCAGGAAGCGCACGTCAAAAACGAGATCAGCGTCGAGCGGAATACCGTACTTGAACCCGAACGAGAGGATGTTGACGTTCATCTCCGCATCCCCGCCGTGCGTATCGTAGTGCTGACGGATGATGTCGCGCAGCTCCGACTTGCGCAGATTCGATGTGTCAATCAGCTGTGTCGCTCGCGCACGGATGGGGGCGAGCTGTCCGCGCTCGCGCGTCACGCCCTCCGAGATGCGCGCATCGGGCGCGAGCGGATGGGGACGGCGCGTCTCCTTGTAGCGGCGGATGATCACATCATCGGACGCCTCGATAAAGAGCAGCTCATAGGAGACATCCCCCGCATCCAGTTCGCCGAGAATCCGCACAAAGTCATCGAAGAACTCGCGGCTGCGCGTGTCCACCACAATTGCCGCACGGCTGATCTGCCCGTGTGTCTCACGGCAGAGGTCAATGAATTTCGGAATGAAGACCGGCGGCAGGTTATCCACACAGAAATAGCCCAGATCCTCCATATAGCGCGCTGCGAGCGACTTCCCGCCGCCCGACAGTCCCGTCACGATCACAGGGCGGAACTTCTCCGCCGTACGCTTCGTTTCTCCCATTGCCGATCACCTCACAGTACAAATTTCTCAATCGCAAGCGCGATTCCGTTCGCATCGTTCGATGCCGTCACATAGCGGGCGCGTTCCTTTGCCTCGGCCAGCCCGTTCTCCGGTACGACGGAGAACGCCCCCATCTCGAGCATCTCGAAGTCGTTGTCCGCGTCGCCCGCGACCATGACCTCGTCGAGGGTCAGCCCCATCGCATCCGCGAGAGCCTGCACACCGACCGCCTTGTTCACACCCAGCGGATTGATGTCGACGCTCGTGCCCGTATTCTGCTGCGGCACAAGGCGGTCGCCAAACTGCGCCCGTATCTCGCGCACATAGGCAGCAACGCCGTTTTCCATCTCACGCAGAACGAACTGCGGGACATTCTCCGTATAGGGCAGATAGTCATTGCCGACCTCTGTCACCACGAAGTTCGCTGTCGTGCGATAGGCGGTAAAATAGTCCGCACGGTACTCCGGTGCGTAGATGGCGATGCCGCTGTACCAGTTCACATACCAGTTTCGTTCATAGGCAAAGGTCAGGAACTCACGCGCGAGTGCAGGATCGAAATAACGTGCAAAGACAGGTTCTTCCTCCGCGCGTCCAACGTAGCCGCCGTTACAGCAGATGACCGGTGCATCGGAGGCGAGGAGGCGCGTGAAATAGAGTGCCGAGCGCAGCATCCGCCCCGTCGCGATCGTCACCGTGACACCACGTGACATGGCGCGTGCAATGATGTCCTTCGTGCGCGTCGTGATTTTCTTGTCCGACGTGAGGAGCGTCCCATCCAGATCGAGTGCAATGAGCTTGATCGCCATTCCGTTACCCCTTCATGGGCACGGGCGCATCCGCCCCCATGCCGAGCACATAGTGATAAATCGCCGCCGCGAGACCGTTCTTCTCACAGGTCAGCGTCTCGTAGTCCGTCACCTCTTTCACCTCGGGGAATGCGTTCCCCATGGCGATGCTCCTCCCCGCCGCCTTCAGCATGGGAAGATCGTTGTACGCATCGCCGATCGCCATCGTCTCCTCAATCGCGATGCCGAGCTTTTCCGCGAGGGAGCGCAGTGCCGATGCCTTCGAGATCCCCTTGGGAACGATCTCAATGAGGCAGTCCGCCGAGCGCGTCACATCCACGCGTTCGCCGAACGCAGCGAGCACCGCCTCTGCACGCGCGAGCGTCACCGCGAGCTCCTTCGTCACGAGGAGTAGCTTGCAATTCCCCTCCGTGTGCGCAAAGAGCCCATCCCAGCCGACCGCCTCGCCCGTGAGCTTCTGTGAGTTCTCGTAAAAGCGGGACTCATCGCATGCCTCCACATAGCGCAGAACACCGCCGCTGTAACTCTGGATGTACCAGCCGCGCGCCTTGCAGAACGCGATGATGTCGTGCGCGAGCGCGGGATCGACCGTGTGCTCCTCGTAGACGCGTCCGCTCGGGCTCTTAATCAGCCCACCGTTGTAGGAGATGATGGGGACATCCACACCGAGTGCGCGGGCAACGGGCAGAGCCGCCTCGAACATGCGCCCCGTCGCAATCGTCACCGTGACACCCGCCTCCACCGCGCGGCGCACGGCGGCAATATTCTCCGCCGACACCACATTCCCGTCCGGCAGCATCGTCCCGTCCAAATCCGATACGAATAATTTGATCGCCATATTATCCCCCTGTTTCCCATTTCCATCAGTTGCTGACAAAGTGCTTTCCCCTATGTTATAATACCCCGAAATGATTCATCGAAAGGAGGAGCATCTTGCAGAACGTATTCCGCAATTTTATCATCCTCGTCGGTATGCTCCTCATCCTCACGGGCATCTTCGGACTCTCCTACACCTACCAGATCGACCATCGCACGGCACGCAGTCTCTCCGCGTATGCGCGCATCGACTTTCAGGCATCCTATACCGGCGAGGGGCGGCTTGAGGGTGCGACCCTCGCGCTCTGGGACTACCGCTTTGACGAGGCAAAACTCCTGCCCGATGTCGTTCTCTACACAGACGGTGCCGCATGGGAGATGAAAGCCGCCACCAAGTACACGCCGCGTCCCGTCGAGGGAGCAGACAGCCCCTACAAGAATGAAAACAAATTCTTCGTCGAGCTTCCCCGCGCCAGCCTCCCCGCTGTCCGCAAGGCGACGGGCATCCGCCTCCGCTTCTACTACGACAACGGGCAGACCATCGATCTGCCGCTGAACGAGCCCGACCTTGCCTACTGGCAGCGCGAACTCGGGAAAGGCATCTGACCGATGCGCATCTCTGCTTGAGACATTGTAACACCTCCACCGAAATTTTTCCAGTCACCGCATTCTTGATCTCACTCCCATTTCCGCTATGGCGAAATTCCCATATACACTTGAAATGCTTTTCTATCAATGCTATAATGATCATGAATCAGAGGTGGGCATGCGCCAACCAAATAGAAAGGCCTCGGGGAGTGATGACCCCGAGGTCTTTTTTGTGCGCTGATGAGACGCACCCGGCTGATGCCACAGTGGAGGCTGCTTCTACCTCCTCAGCCTCTGCACAATCAGTGCGCCAAGAACACTCCCGACAACACTGATGAGCAGCGAAAGCAATAGATCAGAGATGTGCACGTCACCAACCCCCCTCCCGTGCCTGATTGACCGGATGAGAGCCGTGGCAAGGGGATTATATCACATAAGGAAAGGAAACATCAATGAAGAAACACGACCTCGTCCTCATCGGCGCACTGCTCCTTCTCTGTGGGATCGGTGCCATATTTTTTTTCACACGCACGGACAAAGAAATGCGTCATGCCGTTATCACACAGGACAACGTGCAGCTCTACGACATCCCGCTCACGGGGCACACGGGCACGGAGGACATCGTCATCGCGGATGGGGACGGAGCGAACACGATCCGCATCGAGGATGAAAGCATCGCCGTCGTCGATGCGGACTGCCCCGACCTCGTCTGCGTCAAGACGGGAAAGGCATCAAAAAAAGGCGACGTGATCGCCTGCCTGCCACACAAGCTCCTCATCGAAGTGAAGTAATATGAACCTTCACCGCATGACGCGCATTGCGCTGCTCACAGCACTCTCCCTCATTCTCTTTGTACTTGAGGGATTCCTCCCTCTGCCGCTGCCCGTCCCTGGCGCAAAGCTCGGGCTCGCCGCCATCGTCACACTCATCGCACTCCATCTCCTGCCGACACGCGACGCAGCACTCATGCTCACGCTGCGCATCCTCCTCGCATCCGCTCTCGGGGGAGGACTTGCGCCCATGCTCTACAGCTTCGCGGGCGGCGTGGCGAGTTTCGCGGCAATGATGCTGCTGAAAAAGCACACGCAACTGTCCATCGTCGGCATCAGTGCGGCGGGCGGCTTCCTACACAATATGGCGCAGCTCCTTGTTGCCGCCGCCGTCATGCAGACGACCACCCTCTTTTTCTACGCTCCCGTGCTCGGCTTCGTCGGGATATTGACGGGCATCGGCATCGGCATCGCTGCACAGACAATTTTACAGAAAATTTTACGATAAATATTCTCAATTTCAATATTTTGTGCTATACTACATTTCACAGATTTTTCTTTCTACAATGAATTTAAGGAGGACAATCCAAATGGAGTATCGCATCGAACACGATTCCCTCGGTGAGGTCAAAGTGCCCGCAGACAAGTATTGGGCGGCGCAAACGGAGCGCAGCTTCGAGAACTTCCCCATCGGCATTGAGAAGATGCCCGCCGAGATCATCCACGCGTTCGGCATTCTAAAGAAATCCGCCGCCATCGCAAACAACAAGCTCGGCAAGCTCGACGACAAACGTCTCGATGCCATCAAAGCGGCGTGCGACGAGATCATCGCCGGCAAACTCGCGGAGCACTTCCCCCTCGCCGTCTGGCAGACGGGCAGCGGCACGCAGTCGAACATGAACGTCAACGAGGTCATCGCGAACCGCGGGAACGAGATTGCGGGAGAGAAGATCCTGCACCCGAACGATCACTCCAATATGTCGCAGAGCTCGAACGACACGTTCCCAACGGCGATGCACATTGCAGCGGTCATCGCCATTGAGGACGGGCTCTTCCCGAGCATCGACCTCCTCGCCGATACCTTCCGCCGCCTGATGAAGGAGAACGAAGGTATCGTCAAGACGGGACGCACGCACCTGCAGGATGCCGTTCCCATCTCGTTTGCACAGGAGATCAGCGGCTGGCTCGCGATGCTTGAGCAGTCGAAGAAGCAGCTGCAGGCATCGCTCCCCTTCCTCCACGAGCTCGCACTTGGCGGTACCGCCGTTGGCACGGGGCTCAACACGCCCAAGGGCTTCGATGTCGCCGTTGCACAGGCAGCGAGCGAGCTGACGGGCAAGAACTTCGTCACTGCACCGAACAAGTTCCACGCACTCACGAGCAAGGATGCCGTTGTCTTTGCACATGGCGGTCTCAAGGGGCTCGCCGCAAACATGATGAAGATCGCGAACGACATCCGCTGGCTCGCCGCAGGGCCGCGCTGCGGTCTCGGCGAGATCACAATCCCCGCGAACGAGCCGGGCAGCTCCATCATGCCGGGCAAGGTCAACCCGACTCAGTGCGAGTCCGTCACGATGGTCGCCGTACAGGTCATGGGCAACGACGCCACCATCGGCATTGCCGCGTCACAGGGCAACTTCGAGTTGAACGTGTTCATGCCCGTCATGATCTACGACTTCCTCCAGTCCGCACGTCTCCTCACCGACTCCATCAAGTCGTTCAACGACCGCTGCGTCACGGGCATCACGGCGAACCGCGAGAAGATGCACGAGAACCTCCACCGCTCGCTCATGCTTGTCACGGCGCTCAATCCCTACATCGGCTACGAGAACGCCGCAAAGACCGCACACAAGGCATTCGACGAGAACATCAGTCTCAAGGAGGCATGTGTCGCCCTTGGCTTCCTCACCGCCGAAAAATTCGACGAGGTCTTCCACCCCGAAGAGATGGTGTAAGATTTACGTTTCCTCACTCAAAAAGACCTGCTGCAAAAAAGCGGCAGGTCTTTTTGAGTATTTCCTAAACTGCTAAAAAATCCGGATTGAGCACACGCAGGGTCTTGCGGTCGTAGTCGATGATCCCCTCGTCGCGCAGATGGCTCATCTCGCGGCTGAGCGCGCTGCGCTCCACGCCGAGATAGCGCGCGAGCTGCGTCTGGTTCAGCTCACGCAGTCCTTCTCCGCCCTCGCTCGAAATGGCTTGGAGATAGACACTGAGCTTTGCGCGGATGCTCTTCTGCCCCATGATGCGGATCTTGTGCTGATAGAATATGCCCTTCTGCGAGATCCTGCGCAGCATATTCAGCGTGAACCGCCAGAGATGCGGGTCACTGCATGAAGAACGCTCGTAGAGCTGTCGGAACTGCAGACGCAGGATCAGCGTATCACTGAGTGCCTTGACGAACATACGGCTCGCCGCAAGATTCGCCCCCTCCATCGTCTCGCCGAAACTCTTGCCCGCTTCGAATATATTCATGTCGATCTGGTCGGCGTTCTCGTTGAGGAACGACACCTCGATTGCCCCCGTGAGGATGATGCCCGTCACAATCGGCGCACGCCCCATGCGCATGATGTCTGTGCCTGCCGCATAACGCTTCAGCTCGCCACCGAGCGCATTCAGAAGTTCCGGCAGAGCTTCCGCAGGGATTCCCTCGAACAGATCGTGCTGCAGCAGGAGTTCTGTATGCGGTGCCAGTATTTCACGCGTCAGCATAGTCCACTCCTTTCCATGACAGAGAATAATTCTCTATCATTATAGGAGGAATCCACGAATTTGTAAATGAGACGCACATTTTTTCCCACAATCTTTCTCTTCATTGTCAAAAATGCTATAATGGCAGCAGTCATACAACGTTCAACAGAAATGGAGCATACCATGCAGAACACATCATATCAAAATCTCATCATCGGCTTTGGCAAGGCGGGCAAGACACTCGCAGGCTTCCTCGCAAAGAGAGGCGAGACGGTCGCCCTCGTCGAGCGGTCAAAGGAGCGTTACGGCGGCACCTGCATCAACGTCGCCTGCATCCCGTCGAAGTCGCTGGAGTACAGTGCGCGGCTCTCGGCAGCGGCGGGCGGCGACTTCGCGGCAAAGGCGGCGCGTTATCGTGCGGCGATTGCAGAGAAACGCCGCCTCACAGCGATGCTGCGCGAAAAGAACTACGCCAAGGTGACGGGCACGGGTGCTGTCGTCATTGACGGAGAAGCATCCTTTGTCGATGCGCATACCGTACGCATTGTCGGCGCAGACGGAGAGCAGACCATCACAGCAGACCGCATCTTCATCAATACGGGTGCACTGCCCTTCGTCCCGCCGATCGAGGGTGCGGCAGAGAGCACGCACGTCTACACAAGCGAGACGATGATGGAGCTGGACGAGCTGCCCGAGAAGCTCGTCATCATCGGCGGCGGCTACATTGGGCTTGAGTTCGCATCGTACTACGCGAACTTCGGCTCGTCCGTCGCCGTCGTGCAGGACGGCGACGCCTTCATCCCGCGGGAAGACACGGAGATCGCCGCACGCGTCCTGCAGCATACAAATGATCGAGGCATCCATATTCTGATGGGGGCGAAGGTACAGCGCATCGAGGACAATGCCGGCGGTGCGAACGTTGTCGTGCAGACGGCGGACGGAGAGAAGACGCTCGCGGCGAACGCCATCCTCATTGCAACGGGTCGCCGCCCGAACATCGAAGGGCTGAATCTTGCGGCGGCGGGCGTTGCTGTGACGGAGCGTGGAGCGGTCGCTGTTGACGAGCACCTGCGCACGAACGTACCGCACATATGGGCGATGGGCGATGTCGCGGGCGGTCTGCAGTTTACCTACATCTCCCTCGACGATTTCCGCATTGTAAAGGATCAGCTTGCGGGCAGCGGAACACGCACAACGGCAAATCGCGGAGCCGTCCCCTACTCCGTCTTCCTCGACCCACCCCTCTCACGCGTCGGCATGACGGAGGCACAGGCGGAGGCGGCAGGCTTTGACGTACGCATCCTCCGCCTTGAGGTCGCCGCCATCCCGAAGGCACAGGTCTACAAGAAGCCCGTCGGCATTCTCAAAGCAGTCGTTGATGCAAAGACGGACACGATCCTCGGTGCTCATTTCTTCTGCCCCGAGTCGCAGGAGATGATCAACCTCATGAAAATGGCAATCGAGCACGGCATCACTGCCGCCGTGCTCGGCTCTGCCATCTACACCCACCCGACCATGACCGAGGCACTGAACGATCTGTTCAGCTAAAAAGGAGACGACGATGACATTCGCGCACAAAGCCACGCGGTACTGCCTCGCCGTCCTGTTCGCCCCACTGCTCTTTCTCGGTGCGGAAGCTGGGGCGGCACCCATACAGTCGCCAAGAATTCCCCCGTCCGAGCACACCGAAATTCGGCAGCTGACAATGGAGTTCCGCCACCCCGTCGCGGACGGTGCACGCGCGGAGACCGTGACGAATCCCGCCTACAACATCCTCATCGCCTATGCGGACGGACGCAGCCTCTATATCACCTCGGAAGGACAGACGCTGAACGAACATGAGACGGGTGTCGAGGATGCCCTCCTCACATGGGCAGACGAGGCATTTGCCACAGGCGGGAAACAGATGCCATGAGCATATGGGGTGGATATATCGGTGACATCGCCCTTTTCCTTGGGCTTGCCGTCCTTCCGCGCCGTGCTTTTGGAGGGACATCCGCCCCCGATGGCCGGGTATAAGAAAAGACCTCCGGCGAAATGAATCCATATAACAAGCGGGAGATATTGCCACTACGACAATATCTCCCGCTTGTTTTCTATCATGCCTCTCTGCGATCGAACGGTACCTGTCCGAGCTGCAGATCGGGGTTGTTCTCGCGAATCCAGCCGAGCGCCCACTCGTTGCTCACGAGGAGAACGGGGTTGCCCTTCCTGTCATGGACGAACATACCGCGATCCGCACCGCGCAGATCGGCGGGCTTGATCGTGCGCCCGTCGGGGAACGCCAGCCAGCGTGCCGTCTCGAACGGCTGCATCTGCATGGTGATCTCCGTGTTGTACTCGTTCTTCAGACGGTACTCAAGCACCTCAAACTGAAGTGTACCGACCGTGCCGACGATGTAGCTGTCAAGCCCCGCACCGACCTGCTCAAAGAGCTGAATCGCGCCCTCCTGCGTCAGCTGTTCGATGCCCTTGACGAACTGCTTGCGCTTCATCGTGTCCTTTGCCGCAACACGCGCAAAGCGCTCGGGTGGGAACACGGGGAAGTCCTCGAACTTGAACTTGTGCGCGGGGTCGCAGAGCGTATCCCCGATGCCGAATACGCCGGGGTCGAACAGCCCCACGATGTCGCCGGGATATGCCGTGTCGATGATCTGGCGATCCTGTGCAAGGAACTGCTGCGGCTGGGCGAGCTTGATGAGCTTGCCCGAGGGCGCGTGCCAGACGCTCATGTTGCGGTCGAACTTGCCCGACGAGATGCGGATAAACGCAAGGCGGTCGCGGTGCGCGGGGTTCATATTTGCCTGGATCTTGAACACGAAACCGGAGAATTGCTCATCGTCCGGTTCGATCATGCCCGCCGAGGACATACGCGGCGCGGGTGTCGGTGCGAGCCTGATGTACTCCTCAAGGAAGTTCTGCACGCCGAAGTTCGTCATCGCCGAGCCAAAGAACATGGGCGTGAGTTCGCCCGCATCCACCGCTGCACGGTCGAACTCCTCGCCCGCGTCGCGCAGTAACTCAATGTCGTCAAAGAGTGCGGCGGCAGCCTCCTCTCCGACGCGCTCCTTCCACGCGGGATCATCCATCTCGAACACCTCGGAGACACGCGTCTCCTGTCCGTGCGTCACATCCTCGGCAAAGAGCTCAATGCGGTTCTTCTCGCGGTCATACACGCCGCGATAGGTGCCGTCCGTGCCAATCGGCCAGTTCATCGGATAGGAGCGGATGCCGAGAACATTTTCGAGCTCATCCATCAGATCGAGTGGAGCCTTGCCAAAGCGGTCGAGCTTGTTGACAAAGGTGAAGATGGGGATGCCGCGCTGACGGCAGACGCGAAAGAGTTTGCGCGTCTGCGCCTCGACCCCCTTCGCCGCGTCGATAATCATGACGGCACTGTCCACCGCCATCAGCGTTCGATAGGTGTCCTCGCTAAAGTCCTGATGCCCAGGGGTATCGAGGATATTGATGCGATAGCCGTCGTAGTCGAACTGCAGGACGGAGGACGTGACGGAGATGCCGCGCTGCTTCTCGATCTCCATCCAGTCGGATACGGCGTGACGCTGTGTCTTGCGCGACTTGATCGAGCCGGCGAGGTGGATCGCCCCGCCGTAGAGCAGCAATTTCTCGGTCAGCGTCGTCTTACCCGCATCCGGATGTGAGATGATGGCAAATGTGCGCCGTTTTGCGATTTCGCGCGCGAGTTCTTCTTTCAATTCTGCCATAGTCTCCCCTATTTCAACGTCAATGATACGGGGCAGTGGTCGCTCCCGAATACATCCGCATGGATCTCTGCCGCCGCGATGCGATCCTTCAGCTCCTCCGAGACGAGGAAATAGTCGATGCGCCATCCCGCGTTCGTCTCACGCGCATGGCGCAGGTACGACCACCACGTATACGCACCTGTCTTGTCAGGGTACAGGGCACGGAAGGTATCGACGAATCCCGCAGCAAGGAGCTCCGTGAATTTGCCGCGCTCCTCGTCCGTAAAGCCCGCATTGCGCCGGTTGCTCTTCGGGTTCTTGAGGTCAATCTCCGTGTGTGCGACATTGAGGTCGCCGCATAGGGCGACGGGTTTTTTCGCACGCAGGTCAAGCAGGAACGCACGAAAGGCATCCTCCCAGACCATGCGGTAGTCGAGCCGTGCGAGCGCGTTCTTCGAGTTCGGCGTGTAGACGGTGACGAGATAGAGATCCTCGTACTCCATCGTAATGACGCGGCCCTCGTGATCGTGCACCTCGATTCCGATCCCATACGTCACCGAGAGCGGCTTTATGCGCGTGAAGATCGCCGTGCCGGAGTAGCCCTTTTTCTCCGCACTGTAAAAATACTGCTCATAGCCGGGCAGATCGAGGATCGCCTGTCCCTCCTGCATCTTCGTCTCCTGCAGACAGAAGGCATCGGCATCCAGAGCCTTGAAGGACTCCATAAAATCCTTCTTGAGAGCAGCACGCAGTCCATTGACGTTCCATGATACAAAACGCATATCGTTCCTCCGTCAGAGCGTCTTATACTGTGAAATCGGCCAGAATACAAGGAGCGCCTTGCCCTTGATGAGATCGTACGGCACAAAGCCGACGTCGGCAAAGCGGCTGTCCTCGGAGTTGTTGCGGTTGTCCCCCATGACGAAGATGCGCCCCTCGGGGACGGTCGACTTCGGATACTCGCTGCGCGTCTTTTCGAGGATGTAGTCCTCCGTGAGCAGCCGGTCGTTGACGAGCACGCGCCCCTCGCGGATCTCGATCGTATCGCCGGGGGTCGCGATCACACGCTTGATGAAGTCGCGGCTCGGGTCGCGCGGATACTGAAAGACGAGGACTTCGCCCTTCTCCGGTGGACGGAAGCGGTAGATGAATTTATTGACGACGAGACGCTCCTCCGACTCGAGCGTCGGGCGCATCGACGGTCCGTCGACGACATAGAGCTCCACGATAAAGGTACGGATGAACATCGCAAGCGCGACAGCGACAACAATGGATACGATCCAATCCTTGATCTCCGATGCAGTTGATGTTTCCTGTTCCATAAAAGCCTCCTCTCATACGGCGAATACAGCAAAAATAGGGACTGCCGCAGCAGTCCCTATCCATCGTACAGTTAACGCTTTTCCCGAATACGAGCCGCCTTGCCCGTGAGTCCGCGCAGATAGTAGAGCTTCGCACGGCGGACGATACCGCGGCGCGTCACCTCGATCTTTGCGATACGCGGGGAGTGCACGGGGAAGAGACGCTCAACACCGACCCCCGATGCAATGCGGCGCACGGTGAATGTCTCACGGACACCCGCGCCCTGACGCGCGATGACAACGCCCTCGAACACCTGAATGCGCTCGCGCGTGCCCTCGACAATGCGCGCATGGACGCGAACCGTGTCGCCCGGCGCAAACTTCGGGATGTCGGAGCGGAGCTGCTCCTTCTCAAGGATCTCGATGATATTCATATGTTTTCCTCCTTTGTTCGGACGTTCATAGTCGGCTCATGCCGCCCAGCGGACCATCCACACACATACCCAGTGACTATAGCACAAGATGCGCCGTCGTGCAAGAAAAATTTTTCATCAGCGTGTGTGCGTTCCCGGTCTGCCGCTCTCCTGCTGCGCTGCGCCCTCTTTTTGCTGCGCCTTTGGGCGCGTACGACGCGGCGGCATATGTGCCTTCCAATCCGGCTCGCAGGTGATCTGATTGCGTCCGTTCTCCTTCGACTGGTAGAGTGCCGTATCCGCACGCTTGACCATGTGGTCTGCCGTGTCCTCGGATGTGCCGTACCAGACAGCCACACCGCCGCTGCACGTTACCTGATCCGACGGATGGATGCGCGTCTCGGAGACCGCCTCACGGATCGTATTTGCAAACGCCGTCGCCTCCGTCCCGTCATAGTGGAGACAGAGCAGGATGAACTCCTCGCCGCCCCAACGGATGAGGATGTGGCGGCGGTCGAGGAATCCGCTGATCGTCTGCGCAAAGCCCACAAGCACCACGTCGCCGACATCGTGTCCGTAGGTGTCATTGATCTTCTTGAAATGATCGATGTCGAACATGATGAGCGCAAACGGCTCCTTGATCTCGAGCGAGATCCGCATAAAATCACGCGTCGCCGCCGGGAATTTGTTGCGGTTGAACGCGCCTGTAAGAGGGTCAACCTCCATCTTTTTCGTCACAATACTGACCTCGTTTTCGAGACTCGCAGAGAGGTCGGCGAGATAGTGTTCGTACGCCGCACGTTCCAAAATCAGTTGGACAATGAACAAACTGATCGTATAGATGCCAAAAGGGAAAAAATAAATATGCCACGCAAATACACGATACTGAAGCGACAATTCATCGATCACAGCAAGGACGGAGAGCGTTCCAAACGCGATGAGAAGAGGACGGCAGTACTTGTTTCCGTCCTGGTGGCAGTTCCACAGCCAGAAGCCCGTCATGAGACCGCAAACCACAAGCGCAGGACAGAAGAAGAAGCCCATGAGATAAAGACCGTTATGACCGAGGAACTCGAGCACTGCAGCGATGCCAAAGATGAGCACATAAACGACGGTGACGCACAAAACCTTTCTTTTGTAATCGTCGTCAATGATGCGGTAGATCAGAAGATTCGCTGCAACGGGAATAAGATAAGAGGAGACGAGTTCCAAGTTCCACAAAAAAACAGGCCAGTCTGCCCAGAGAAGCACAAGGCTCGAGGAACTGATCATCCAGACAAAGAGCACAAGGAGCAGAACAATCAGGCATAGGTACACATCCCTGCGTTCCTTCTCCGTAAAGAAGTAGACACCGAGCAGCATGATGAAGATCACGAGTGCCGTAATGCCGCTCACGTAGGGGAGATCATAGAGAAAGATATCCTCGATCAAAGGGGCGACCCGATCCAGTCGGATGCGGTCGAACTGCCCAAGCACCCAGATGTTGTCGGAGTGTACCTGTATATAGAGCTGACGACCGATCGCCCATGCGGGCAGGTCGATGAGATGCCACTTGCGCCCGTAGGAGGAGCCGTAGCGATTGGGATTGAAATCGCCATAGCGGTAAATGGACACGCCATCCAGAAAGATCTGAATCGCTTGATCAACCGTGGAAAAAAAGAGACTCTCATCGACATCGGTATCCGGCGGAATATAGACACGCACCCAGATATAGTGCGTTCCCTCGGGAGCCGCGACGCCAAACTGCGGGTTGAACCGCCGCCAACGGCCCTCCTCCTTCGGAAATGCAGGAACTGTACGCGCGGCTTTTTCATCTGCAGAAGGCGCAGAGGGCTGCCAGTACTCCCACACAAGCGACGAGGTCTCAGCCGAGGCCGCATGTCCCGTGCACAGGAGCAAGACAAATAGAAATATCTGCAATAACCTACACAATCGCTGCTTCATCCGCCGATCACCTCCTTACTTTTATTCGTTGTGAAATGAAGTAAACTTAAATAGACCTAGGAAGAAAGTCCCGATAATATTTTGCGTACGATCTCCTCCGGCACGTCACTGTGTACGCAGACGCGTCCGATCTCCTCCGCGAGCACCCAATGAATGCGACCGCCAACGGTTTTTTTATCATGAAAAAGATCGTCGTACATCGCATCTGCCGTCACGTTCTCAGCAGAAAGAGGCAGCCCCATTGCACGGATCAACCCGATCATGCGAGCCGCGTCCTCCTCCGCGAGAAGCCCCATCTGTACACTGATATCTGCCGCACCGACCATACCGATCGCCACAGCCTCACCATGACGATAGCGCACATAGCCCGTCTCCTTCTCAATCGCGTGTGCGATCGTATGGCCGAAGTTCAGGATGCGGCGCAGCCCGCCCTCGCGCTCATCCTGCCGCACGACATCCGCCTTGATCGCACAGGAACGCGCAATCATATGCGCCGCCGCAGCCGGTTCGAGAGCGAGCACGTCCGCGCAGTGCCCCTCGAGCCACGCAAAGAAGTCTGCGTCGTAGATGATGCCGTACTTGATGATCTCCCCGAGCCCCGTCGCAATCTCCCGCGCGGGCAGCGTTCGGAGCAGGTCCAGATCCATAAAGACGGCATCGGGCTGGTAGAACGCACCGATGAGGTTCTTGCCGTGCGGATGATTGACGGCGACCTTGCCGCCGACGCTTGAGTCCACCTGCGCGAGCAGGCTCGTCGGCATCTGGATGAAGGGCACGCCGCGCATATAGGTCGCCGCGACAAAGCCCGCGAGGTCGCCGACCACGCCGCCGCCGAGTGCAATGATCGGAGACTTCCGATCGAGTCCCAGCTCGATTGCACGCGTGAAAAGCTCGTTCGCCTGCATGAGACTCTTCGACGACTCGCCCGCAGGAATCGTGACGATCTCCGCACGAACACCCGCGCGGGCGACGAGCTCCGCAGCAGCATCGGCGCAGAGCGGAGCAACATTCGCATCCGTGACAATCATGCCCTGTGCAGAATATCCTGCCTGAGATATGAACGAAACAATTTCGTCACCGATGCCGCTGCCGATTACGATCGGATAGCTGCGTGCTCCGAGTTCGACGATTACCTTACGCATATCATTTTCTCCAAATCCGCGTCGCCTGCACGATGTACTCCGCCACCTCGAGCGGGGCGCGCCCGCTCGTATCAACCGTAATGTCCGCTGTCTCGTAGAGCGGTCTGCGCTCCTCAAGCAGACGCGCCACTGCCGCACGGCGATCCCCCGCATCGGCGCGGTCAAGAACAGGACGTTTGCCACGTGCCGCCGTGCGCTGGAGAATGGTGTCCACATCGGCGGTCAGTGCCACGAGGACGCCGTTTTCGCGCAGCAGTGCCACATTCTCCGCATCCTTGACCGTACCGCCGCCCGTCGCAATGACGAGGTTTGTACGTCCTGCCGCGTCGCGTACGGCTTCCTTTTCGCGTGCACGAAAATACGGTTCGCCGTGCTGTTCAAACATCGCAGGAATGGTCATACCGCATTGCGCCTCGATCTTCTTATCGAGATCGTGAAAGGCACAGCCGAGTCGCGCGGCGAGCAGACGGCCGACGCTCGTCTTGCCTGTCCCCATAAAGCCGATCAATACGACGTTCTTCATAGCCTCTGCCATCGGCTTTCCAGCCGCGTACGATAGGCGGCAAGAGAGGCATGGAGGTCGGTCATGGAGTCTGCATGGAACTGCGTGCAGATCGCATCTGCAAGTGCGAAGGCGACCATCGCCTCGCCGACGACGGAGGCGGCGGGCACGGCACAGGCATCGCTGCGCTCCTTGCTCGCCGAGACCTCCGCGCCCGTTGCAAGATCGACCGTCTTCAGCGGGGTCATCAGCGTTGGGATGGGCTTCATCGCCGCACGCACGATGAGCGGTTCTCCGTTCGTCATGCCGCCCTCAAGCCCGCCCGCACGGTTTGTCCTGCGATAGGGACGACCATCTGCGCCCCGATAGAGTTCATCGTGAATCTCGCTGCCGGGCAGATGCGCACACGCAAAGCCCGCACCGATCTCCACCCCCTTGATTGCCTGAATGGACATCAGTGCTCCTGCGAGTTTTCCATCGAGACGCGCGTCCCACTGCGTATGCGTCCCAAGTCCGACGGGCAGTCCGCGCACGACAATCTCAAACACGCCGCCGAGCGTGTCGCCCGCCGCCTGTGCCTCGTCGATGCGGGCTTTCATCTGTAGTTCTGCCGCAGAATCGCAGCAGTTCAGATCCTCACTGTTCGTCGCGCCGATATCTTCGTCACGGATTGCCGCACGGTCAACCGTCACGCCGCCGATCTCCGTCACATGGGAGACGACAGTCACACCGACGGCGGCGAGTAGCTGACGGCAGACCGCACCGACGGCAACGCGCATCGTCGTCTCGCGTGCACTCGACCGCTCAAGGACATCACGCGCATCATGGCGGTCATATTTGAGCACACCTGCAAGATCGGCATGCCCCGGACGAACGGCGGTCACCCGCGCCCCCGACGGCACACCGAAGGGATCCATACGCTCCGTCCAATTTGCAAAGTCTCGATTCACCACTTGCAGGGTGATCGGTGCGCCCAGTGTCTCGCCAAAGCGCAGTCCCGAGAGAACCACGACGCGATCCGTCTCGATCTTCATACGTCCGCCGCGTCCATACCCCTGCTGACGGCGTGCCAGCTGTGCATTAATCTCCGCACGCGAAATACGCAGCCCCGCCGGCATCCCGTCCAGAATCGCCGTCAGTGCCGCGCCGTGCGACTCCCCCGCCGTGAGAAAACGCAGCTGTCCCATCCAAATTCCTCCCCGCAGAACATTTACGAAAGTGTCCCTGATCGCCCCATCATAAAAACAAATTTGATACAACGACATTTTTTCCTGCAAAACACATACGATTTCTTCGTTATTTCGCGAACTTAGGCAATGCTGTGTCACGCATGTCCCCCAAGGCGTCTTAGTCATGACCTGCCCGCTCTGTGTGCGCCGCTATTTTGAGCTGAAGCACGCAGTGCAGTTCATCGCCCTCGCACGTCAGGGAGAAGTCACCGAACGCGATGCCGCGCGGCAGCTCCTGCACGGCATGAAGGAAGGACAGCACATCAAAATACCGTCCGCGAAAACGAAACTCCATCGGATGTACAAAAATGCCCGCACGCGTATCGTTTTCGCGTGGAGAAATCCCCTCGATCGTCACGCTGCTCCTCTGTGCAAGACCTTCCACGGCGCGAATAAACGCCCCCTGCCCGTGCTCCTCGGGCAGCGCATCTGCGACACGCGCCTGACGCGCCCCCAGCTTTTCCAACGCCCGCGTATCATCCAGCAGGAGACGCTGATAGGCATCCACACGTGTGCACGTGGTCTCCGCCGCAGCCCGCTCGGCAAGCGCAGCCGCACGGTATGCGTCAAAATACGGTGCAAGCACAAGCATATAGATGAGGAGGAGGGCAAGTGCCCAGATCAGCGCGAGCTCGATGCGCTGCCGCTCGGAAAATCGTTCCATCACCGCCTCCTACCATTGACTGCGCAGAGCAAAGCGGATCTGCTCCGATGTGCCGTCCACTGTCTTCTCCTGCTCCGCATATTCAAGCGTCATCTGTGCGGAGAAAAAAGTCCCCTCTTCCAGTGCAGCGATCAGTGCCGAAAGTGCCGCATAGTCCGACGCCACTCCCTCGATGCGAACATTCTGTGCGTCTGCATGAATCCCCGTAAGACGAACGCCGTCCACCGCCGCAGTGCCGAGATGCACGAGCAGTGCGCGGACGGGCAGCGACTCGCTCAAAAACGCAGACAAAAGACGCTCGCGCTCGGCAAGGTCGGTGCGCAGTGCGGAGAACTCCTCCATGCGCACACGCTCCGAGGCGCGGAGTGTAAGCTCCTCCACGGCTTGATCGCGCACCGTTCGCTCCGCCAGATAGGCAGCAGCATCCGCCGCAACGCATCCAAGAAAGACCGCCGTCGCAAGTACGGCGATCAACGTTGCTGCATGTGCACGCACGCGTCCAAGAAGCGGCCTCTCGCCCGTCCAATACAGATGCACAGGCGTATCCGCACGCAGGAGCAGCCCCGCATAGATCGCAGGCAGGAGGTCATCCGTCTCCGCCGCACTCTCCCACGGCATACGCGGCTCGCGTGCCGTCTCGACCGCATCCGCCAGCGCACCACCGTTCGGCGGGCAGACGGTCATCCGATGGAGCCCCAGTCCCGCTGCAGCAAACGCGGAGAAGTACATCCGAATGCGTTCCGCATCCACCCATGCCGTCCAGTACCGCTGCGACACCGTGCCCACAAGAGGCGTGCCGCAGAGACAGATGTCCCGCTCCGCATCCGCCGTGCCCTCTGCGTGCAGTGACCAGAGGAGTGCCTCGCGCAGCTCCTCGCCCGCGAGCAGGACAGGCAGCTCCCGCTCTGTGATTTCTGCTTCCTCGTAGGGGAGCGCAAGCCCGAGCGGCAGTTTCTCCCATCCCGCACGCACGAGTTCCGCACGGGCGCAGGAGGCAAGCACCTTCGGCTCTGAGAGGTCTCTGTCCTCCGCCTCCACGATCCGCGACTCTGTGACCGTCCACATCGCCGACGCATCGTCCGATGTGCACAGGTGAGCGAGCACCATACGCTCTGCTGAAGAGGAGAGACCTACAGCCTCACGCACAGCCCACGGCAGTCTAAAACCAACGCCGCCAGACATAGCGATCCCCCTTCTTTTCCATCCGCGCACGGACAATCTTTGCCCGCAGCCACCCCTCACCGTCCGTAATGCGGGGCTCCCCCACATCCACAGCAGCCGCGACCACATGGATTGCTCCCGCGTGTGCCTCCTCGCGCGGCGTTTCGATAAAGACGCGCAACTCGATCTGCGCTGCCATCGGTACCGTCCCCACATCCACCTCCCTGTGCTCGTCCTTGGCAGGCGGCGCACCGTAGACATCCGCCGCTGCCTCAAGTGCCGCAGCAGCCGTCTCCACACCGCTCTCGGCGGCAAGACGCAGCTGCATCTCACGCTCGTACTCGGAGACAATCCCCGCACCGCCGCGCATGAACTGCGCCGCCGCAAGCGCGAGGAGGAGAAGTGCCGTCAGTACACAGAGCCCGATGGCAGAGACCGTGCCGCGCTCATTGTTACGTACCACCCATATCCTCCCGCAGATAGACGCTCGTCGTCAGCGTATATGTGCGCCCCGTCACCATACTGCGCCCCGCCATCTCGATGTGATAGAGACGCGGCGCGTGCGCGTCCGGCTGCACGGAAAATGACGTGATGTGCACCCCCGCATCCGAAAATGCCCCCGTGATCGGAAAGGACGCATCATTGAATACAATTCGACCGTCGCTGAGCCAGTAGCGATCCTTCGCCTCCTGATGCGAGAGCAGCTGGCGCATCTCATAGACGCCGCGCTGACGCTCGCGAACGCGCTCGGAGAGCAGCGCCGACTCCACAATACGCGCAGCGGCAATCTGCATCTCCTGCCGCAGCTCCGCATCGGCAATCTCCTGCCGATAACAGCGGAAGCCCCACACGACCGCAAAGGCGAGAAAGGTCAGGAGAAGTGCAAGAATCGGTAGACTGACGGCGAGCTCCGTCAGCACAAAACCGTCTTCGCCACCGCGCCGGCTATGGAATTGCCCGCGTATGCTGCCGCATCCTCCGCACATAGTCCACCGTCTCCTCGCGTCCAAACACCTGCCACGAAAGCCGCAGCTGCACATCGTAAAAATCCCCCGTCCGCGTGACCACTGTTTCGATCCGATAGGTGCGGTCATTCGCGTGCATCTCCGCCGTGCCGCTGTGCGGCGGTGTCCCCTGATCCAGTGCCGCCTCGCACTGCGAGAACTGTGCGCGGGCAAGGAGAGCCGCCTCCATCCGCGCAGCGGCGTGCTCCTGAACGAGTGCCGTCCGCGTGAAAATGCCAATGGCAGCAGCGGCGGCGAGCACAATGAAGGTGAGCAGAATTGCCTCAAGGAGCACCCAGCCCGCCGCATCACTCCGCATCGTACGCATTTTCCGCTCCCCGCTGCAGACGGATGCGTGCGCCGCAATCAATCACAACGTGCAGAGCATCCTCCTCATAGCCCTCGGCGTAGATCCGTATCGTCATATTTTTGCTCCAGTTCTCCGCAATTTCTCCGTTGCGATGGAACACCACGAGCGTATTGTTCATCGTCATCTGCTCAAAATGAACGAGCGGCAGCGGCGTGTGGACGCGCACATCATCGCCAAACGGACGGCGCAGCACATAGCCGTCGGAACGGATGCGAAGACGCGGCACACGCTCCCATGACGCACGTCCCTCAAGGACGTAGAGCGGCATTGCCGTCATGCGGCTGATCGCCTGTACGCGCCGGAGCTCTCCGATGAGGTGCATCGCCTCGTACTCCACCGCCGCGTGCGCGTAAAAGGACAGAGCCGCAGGAACTGCCGCCGCAAGCAGCGCACTGACGATGGCAAGCGCAATGAGCACATGCAGCAGAGCCATGCCCCGCACATCCAAGCACCGCATCAGACCAGCCCCCAATAGAGCCGCCAGAGTTCTGCCCCCGCAACATAGCCGACATAGCCGCCAACCGCGAGGAAAGGACCGAACGGAATCCCGTCGCGCCGCCCTTTGCGCCGCGTGATGAGGAGCACCGCCGCCGCGATGCCACCGAGCAGAAAGGCGATCCAGACGGCGACGATTGCAGCCTCCCAGCCGAGCCACAGCCCGAGCCCGGCGGCGAGTTTCACGTCACCGCCGCCCAGCCCGCCGCGTGCGGCGATATACAGGCAATAAAATAAGACGCCGCAAAGCGTCCCACCAATTACCGCATTTGCCACAGGCATAAGAGCACCCGTCAGAGAAAAGAGGAATCCCACTGCCGCAAAGGGGAGGGTAATCACATCGTAGAGCAGACCGTCCCGCACATCGAGATAGGAGAGCCAGAGAAGCACCGCCGCAAAGCCCGCACCGCACAGGCTGCGCATCTGCATGCCGCCCGTGAAAAGAATGCCGCTCACGAGGAGCAGCCACAGGGGCAAGAGCAGCAGCAATGTCCGGCGTGCCGGAAAAAGACCGTGCGTCTCCTCCTGCATACTCACTGCCCCCTACTTCTTCGCGTGAAAATCCTCCGCCGTCTTCCCGTCACACGTCGCACGGCAGACATTGTTCTTATTCTCGATCTGATACGTTTTGCCTTCCATGGATATATCCTCATCGCCGACGCGCACATTGCCCGAGGGCGGCTTGAGATTTTTGAGATCCGTCACATACTCCGCCAGATCATCCAGACTTTTGGGATTCTGCCCCTTCGCCGTCTGGTAGAGCACAATCGCCGTGTCAAGCGCCGTGAGATCCGCCTGCACCTTCACCGTATTCGCCGCCCCGATCGCCGCCTGAAAACGCGGTACGGCAATCGACAGAATCACCGCGAGGATCATCACGGCGAGCAGCGTCGAGAGCAGCGAGAAACCGCGCTGTCCGCACGACGCAGTCCGTTCTTTACTTGAAGTCGACAAACTCATCAATGCGTGCACCGCCCTTCGCCATCGGCTCTACGAAACTGCGCCACACATCCATCACGATGACACGCGGGTGCGCGCCATCATCGAGCGCGTTCCTCAGTGCCGCCGCAAACTCCTCCTGCGTCGAAACACGCACTGCCTTGATGCCGAAACTCTCCACATATTTCACATAGTCCATCTCGTGATCGAGCTCACAGGCGATGTAACGCTCGTCATAGAGCACCTTCTGCAGCTGGCGGATCATGCCGAGCCCGCGATTGTTCACGAGGATCGAGAGCACGGGAAGGTTCAGCCGCGCAATCGTATAGAACTCGTTTCCCGTCATCTTGATGCCGCCGTCGCCCGCGATGTGGATCACGCGGCGGGTATCCCCCCATGCGAGCTGTGCGCCCATCGCAGCGGGCAGACCGTAGCCCATCGTGCCGAGACCGCCCGAGGTCAGCCATGTCCGCGGCTCCTCCACCCGCAGATGGAGTGCCGCCCACATCTGATGCTGCCCCACATCGGTTGCGTAGGCGTATGCCTTGCCGCACGTATTCTGCATGACCTGGTTCAGTGCCCACGGCACGGTCAGCCGCCCAACGTGGTAGTCGTAGTCGTGTTCCTCCTGCCACGCACGGATCTGCTCCCACCAAGGGGAGAGCTCCCCCTTCGGTGCCTGACGCATGAGCAGCTTCAGGATCGTCCGCATATCGCCCGCGAGCCCGAGACTGCTGCCGACATTCTTATCGATCTCTGCGGGATCGATGTCGATGTGGATGAATTTGCGGTTCGCTGTGTACTTGCTGAGATTGCCCGTCTGACGGTCGGCAAATCGGCTGCCAATTGCGATGACGAGATCTGCCGCACCGATGGCATGGTTTGCCGCCTTTTCCCCGTGCATCCCGGCAAAGCCGAGCATCTGCGGATGTGTGCTCGGCACCGCTCCCATGCCCATGAGCGTATGCACAACGGGCAGGTGATATTTTTCGATGAACGCCGTGACCTCTGCGGACGTTCCCGCCGAGATCACACCGCCGCCCACGATCACGAGCGGACGCTCGGCAGCTGCGATCTCCGCAGCAGCCTCCGCCGCACAGATCATGAAGTCCGCATCCGGCTTGCCCGGTGTACGCACCTCGGGCTTCTCTGCCGTATAGGCAACCTCCTCGAAGAAGAGATTACGCGGCACGTCAATGAGCACGGGTCCTTGACGTCCCGTGCGAGCGAGTGCGAATGCCTCCCGTATCGTCGGGACAAGATCCGCCGCATTTTTCACTTTGTAGTTGTGCTTCGTCACAGGCATCGTCACATCGAGGATGTCCGTCTCCTGGAAAGCATCGCGCCCGAGCATGGCGATGTCCACCTGCCCCGTGATCGCAACCATCGGAATCGAGTCCATGTACGCCGTCGCAAGCCCCGTGACGAGATTCGTCGCACCAGGCCCCGACGTTGCGATACAGACACCGACGCGCCCCGTCGCACGCGCATATCCATCTGCCGCATGGGCGGCATTCTGCTCGTGCGTCACGAGAATCTGCCGGATGTCGTCCTGACCGTAGAGCGCATCATAAAGCGGCAGGATCATCCCGCCCGGGTAGCCAAACAGAGTATCCACGCCCTGCTCACGCAGACACGCCAAAACTGCCTCCGCACCTCTCATACGCGCACTCCTCAAAACACACGAAACAATGATAAAGGAAGCACTGATAAATTCAGCCACGCCATCTTGACGCATCTTTTTTGCCCGCACTGTGCCCTCGATCCTCCACATAGCTTTGGCTATGCGTCCGGTTTGCCTCCTTGTTCGGACGAAAAAATCTACGCCAATCTGACGGACTTCATTTTATCAGCGATTCCTAAAATATTATAGCATACGCAAGACAACTATAGCAAGCTGTGCATTTTCCCGATCTCTCGAATTTTTTCAACCGACATCTCCGACACGCGTGCAATCATGTCGAGCGGAAGTTTTTCCTTCAGCATATTGAGAACCGCAGAGATCCGCCCCTGTTCAAGCCCCTGCTCAAGCCCTTGCTCAAGACCATCCTCAAATACGGCTTCACGAAACAGCTTCTCATTCCACTCAAACCCGACCATATTCATCACCTCACGTTCATGTGCTTTCAAAAAATCTTTCATCACATCATGCGCTATACAGTATTGAATTGCTTCACGAATTGCATTTTCCCGTGCCATTCCCTGTCGAATATTTTCCTTCACACGCCATACCAAGAAGGCATAGTCATGAAGGGCGCGGCTTTGATGCAGGAGCATCTTTGCCTTATCGTAGGCAACATTGTGAAAATGAACCACAAGCTCCAGATTAACGCCATCACCCGCCTCGACATACGAATCCGAGAGTTTCATCTCATACGCTTCGGGCTCATTGCCCTCTCCCGTATAAAACACGTGAAACTCCGGCACCGGCAGCCGAATTTTCTTTTTTGCGTAGAGTTCCTTGGGCGCAATGTCCTTCCGAAACTGCTCGCAGACATAATACAAGCAGCGCAGTGGCATATTTCCATTCGGCGTACTCTGATGCTCCAAAAACACAAGATAACGGTCCGCCAACACGAACGAAACATCATTCTTGACCTGCGAGAGAAATGTTCCTTCGAGCGTGACAATCTCAAGCGGCTCTTCCACCGCATACACACATCCGTGCAACGCACCCGCAAGTTCCCTCAAGCGCTCCTCGTTGTTAAAATACATACGGAACACCGAGTCCTGATACTGCCGCCCTCCTACCGCACTCATCGGATCACCTGCCTCAAAACATTGCTTTTTATTATTATACCACATCTTTACAGACAGGCCAAAAGAAACATTCCCACAAAATATTTTCGCTGCTATCCTGCTTCTCAAAATCATCTCTTTACACTCCCGCTCCATCTACGGTATAATTATCGTATATTATTTTATAGATTCCGCAGTTCATCACGCACAGGTATTTTTGTTTGTACTGCCCAAAGGGGAGGGCGCGTACAGGGGATGACTGCGGAGGGAAAGGGGTATAGAGAAACATGAAGGATGAAATCTTTAGTGTGCTCCAACGCGTCGGACGCAGCTTCATGCTGCCGGTCGCGATCCTGCCGATCGCCGGCATCCTGCTCGGCATCGGCGCGTCGTTCACGAACCCGACGACGATTGAGACGTACGGGCTCGGCGGCATCCTCGGCACGGGCACGGCACTGCACTCGCTGCTCACGATTATGGCGAGTGCGGGCAGCACGATCTTCGGCAATCTGCCGATCATCTTTGCCGTCGGTGTTGCCATCGGCATGGCAAAGGCGGAGAAGGAGGTCGCAGCACTCTCGGCGATGATCGCGTTCTTCGTCATGCACACCGCCTGCAACGCCATGCTGAAGCTCGGGGGTCAGATCCTGCCGGACGGCTCGATCGCACCGACGGTGCTCGAAGGAACGATTGCCGCATCGTGCGGCATCATGTCGTTCCAGATGGGCGTGTTCGGCGGCATCATCGTCGGCATCGGCGTTGCATGGCTGCACAACAAGTATCACAAAATCGTTCTGCCGAATGCACTCTCCTTTTTCGGCGGTTCGCGCTTCGTCCCCATCATCTCGACGATAGTCTTTCTCTTCGTCGGCATCGCGATGTACTTCCTCTGGCCGCTCGCCCAGCAGGGCATCTTCGCCCTCGGCGGACTTGTCACAGGCACGGGCTACATCGGTACGCTGATCTTCGGTATTATCAAGCGTGCGCTCATCCCCTTCGGGCTGCACCACGTCTTCTACCTGCCGTTCTGGCAGACGGGCGTCGGCGGCTCCATGATGATCGACGGTCAGCTCATCCAGGGCGGTCAGAACATCTTCTTTGCGCAGCTCGCCTCGCCGAACGTCGCGCATTTCAGCGCGGATGCAACGCGTTATTTCTCCGGCGAATTCATCTTTATGATCTTCGGTCTGCCGGGCGCGGCACTCGCCATGTACCACTGTGCTCGTCCCGAAAAGAAGAAGGTCGCGGGCGGTCTTCTCCTCTCGGCGGCACTCACCTGTATGCTCACGGGCATTACAGAGCCGATCGAATTCTCGTTCCTCTTCGTAGCACCCGCTCTCTTTGCGGTACAGGTCGCACTCGCGGGCGCGGCATACATGATCGCACACATGCTGGGCATTGCCGTGGGTCTCACGTTCTCGGGCGGACTCCTCGACTTCTTCATCTTCGGTATTTTGCAGGGGGAGGCAAAGACGAGTTGGATGTACGTCATCCCCGTCGGCGTGATCTACTTCTTCCTCTACTACTTCATCTTCCGTTGGATGATTCAACACTTTGGCTTTAAGACGCCGGGGCGTGAGGACGACGACGAGGAGACAAAGCTCTATACAAAGGCGGACTACAAGGCACGCGAGGGCGCAGGTGGATTCGATCGCGAGGGAGGCTTTGACGCAAAGAGTGCGGCGATTGCACGCGGGCTTGGCAGCAAACGCAACATCACGTCGGTCGACTGCTGCGCGACGCGTCTGCGCTGCTCGGTTGCGGACTCCTCGCTCGTGAATGAAAAGCTGCTCAAGGCGACGGGCGCGGTCGGCGTCATTGTCAAGGGCACGGGCGTACAGGTCATCTATGGGCCGCAGGTTGCCGTCATCAAATCGAACCTCGAAACCTATCTTGAGACAGCACCCGAGGTCGAGCCGGAGGACGAAGCACCTGCCGCAGCCCCCGTCGAGGAGCATCCCGCCGCAGAAGCATCGCCGGCGGCTTCCACAAGCGAAAAGCGCACGCTCTGCACCCCTGTCACGGGCACGGTACATCCGATCACAGAGGCACCCGATGAGGCATTTGCGAGTAAGATGATGGGCGACGGCTTCTTCATCTACCCAAGCAAAGGCGAGGTCGTTGCACCCGACGACGGCGAAGTGGTCTTTGTCTTTGATACGAAGCACGCCATCGGTATGAAGAGCGCAGACGGCACGGAGTATCTCCTGCACATCGGCGTAGATACGGTTGCACTTGGCGGGCAGGGCTTTGAGGTCTTCGTCGAGTCGGGACAGCAGGTGAAGAAGGGCGACAAGCTCATGGCGTTCGACATCGACTACATTCGTGAACATGCAAAATCCGATGCTTGCCTTGTGATCTTCACCGGACTGCCCGAGGGGACATCCATCGAGATGACCGCTGCGGGCGAGGTCACGGCGCTCGATCCCGTCGCAAAGGTCTGATATCCGAGGAGGTACGGAGCACACAGCCCCTCAAAGGGGCGTAGATAGCTCGTCCGAACAAGGAGGTTTTGCCGACAAAGAAAAACAACAGCACAACGGTCCGCCGATGGGCGGTGTGTGCATTGCATAATGATGAGAAACCGCTCGCATCGGGCGGTTTTTGATTGGCTCCCCCTTGCTGACACATACCGAAAAAGAGGAAGGATTGCTGTATTCCTTAAAATTACATTGACAACAGATGCGTAAAACAGTATATTAAGGACGATAGTACTAAAAGAAGACACGGATACAATGACGTCTGTCGAATTGGTGTAGATTGTTGTCCGCCGAAGTGCGGGCAAAAAAGATGCGTCAAGATGATAGGGCTGAATTTATCCGTGCTTCCCTAAAATTTGATCGGTAAAACGGAATGGTATGAAGGGGGAACTCTCATGTTTCACGGAATGAAGAACAGACGGCAGTTGTCACTCCTCATTGCGCTTGCATTGTCCGCGGGGGGGGGGGGGGGGCAGGTGCTTTCTGGTTACGCACACGCGGCAGATGTGACGGGACAAGAGGTGTCCTATCGTAACGGGGACACTTTGCCCATAGGTCCGCTTGTAGGCGGAGAGATCAGCATGGGTGGCTCGGATCGCGGGGACGTACATGATAATACGCTGACGGTTGAGGGGCTGGATATCCATGGGCGCAATGTGTACGGCGGAATTACGCAGGCGATCGCCGGCGATGCCACGGGCAACAAAGTCATTCTGATAAACATGCCGGACTTTAGCGGTTCCCTTACTGTAATTGGCGGCTGGTCGACAAACGGCAAGGCGACGGGGAACACCGTTACCCTGAGCGGGTCAGCAGGGCCGACGGGCTATGGAATGCACGGCTATGCAGCTATACTCGGTGGATACAGCGGCAAGTCGGGAGCAACGGCGGCAGACCATACGCAGGGCAATACGCTGAAGGTGACGGCAAAGAACAGCGCGGCGAAAACCATTGCTCACTTTGAGAAGATGAAGTTCGTCCTCGGGAGCGGCATCGACTCCGGGGATACGATGCTTTCTATACGGGACAGTGGGCAGGCTTTTGACTGGGGAAATATCAGCGTCGACAACGCCGCCGCATGGATGTCCGGCGCACGCGGCACCAAGAGGGTGACGCTGTACACAGGGCCTAGCATACAGCTCAGCAACTATAATGCCGCTGCAGGGACGACCGCCGGGGATTTTGAGTATGGGATACGCTCCAATACAACGACACCTGCAGCGAGCACGGTTACAGCGAGCCAGATCTATTTCGAAGGAAACCAATTTAAGAATGCAAAGATAACATACAACAACAAGACACCAAGTGCGGATGATGAGAGCAAGGGGGTCTATCATACACTGCCCGCGACGACGGCAGCGTATTCGGGTGCGATCTATGCGGGAACATCGACGCTCGGCAATACAACGACCGGCAACGTGTTGACAGTGGAGGGGCTGGATATTAGTGGACGTAGTTTGTACGGCGGATACAACCAGGTCGTCGGCGATGCCACGGGCAACGAAGTCATTCTGAAAAACATACCGATGGTTTCCTCTTCTTTCTACGTATACGGTAGCTGGGCGACAAGAGGCAATGCGACGGGGAACACCATCACATTGAGCGGGACGGATGCCAGTCTGGCCTCCTATGCAAATCTATACGGTGGAGCCACCCAGGGGTTGGTGAACAACTACAGGGAGGGAAACACCCTGCAGGTGACGGCGAAGAACAGCGCGATATTTCGCGCTTCGTGGTTTGAGAAGATGAAGTTCGTCCTCGGGAGCGACATCGACTCCGGGGATACGATGCTTTCTATACGCGGCCATAATGTGAGTTTTGACTGGAAGAACATTACGGTTAGTGGCCTGCCCGCGTGGGTGAATAAGCTCAAGGAAAGTGGCGTCAATAATCCGACGGTAACGCTCTATAGGGGAGTGGCAATCCCGATTAGAAACTACCGCCCCGCTTTGATCGGTACGGTCGATGATTATGAGTTTGGCAAGAGGGCAAATACCACCGGAACGGGGACGGTTGGCGTTTCCGTGCTCACCCTCGACGGCAACCGTTTTCAGAATGCAACGGAGACCCCGACGGCGAGCGCGACGGATGTGCATGCGGGGATCTCGATCTATGGGAATACGACGAATCATAATACACTGAACCTCCAAAAGAACGGTACGACACCGCTCAACTTCACCAATGCACGCGCGGGCTATACCAAGGCGTTGAACGGCGGCGCAGAGAGTAACACGCTGAACCTCCTCGCCGGCGGCTCGGTGACGAACGGCTATGCGGGCTATACGGAGGGCAAGAATCTGCTCGTGGATCCGACGGACGAGGACGATCCGACGGCGGTCGACACCACCAAGCACGCCGACGTGAAGAGCAACACGGTCAACATCAAGGGCGGTACGCTGAATGCGGGCGGCAAGATCTACGGTGGGTATATCGCCGTAAATCCGTCCCTTACTGCGCCGAACAATGTCTCGGCGGGCAATGCCACGGGCAACACCATCAACATCGAAAACGGAACATTCGGCGGCAGTACCGAAATCTACGGCGGCTATACGAACGGCACGGGCAAGGCGACGGGCAACACCGTCAACCTCGGCAAGAGTGACGGCACGTTTAATGCGCCCACACTCAACAACGTCTTTCTCTACGGCGGCAAGAGTGTTTCTACGGGCGATGTCATGACGGACAACACGCTGAACGTCAACACGCAGAACATCACGGTGCGCGGCGTTACGAACTTCGGCAAGACCGTGTTCAACCTCAACAGCACCACCGTTGTCAACCATCCGACACCGAATACCCTTCTCACCATCAGCGGCGGTCCCACCACAGGGCTTGACTGGGCGGGGGTCGAAGTGAACCCCGGCGGCACTGCCTTCACGCCGAGCACGTACAACGCGCGTCTCTTTACGGCGATGCACAACGGCTCCGGCATCACATTCAGCAACTATGCACCGTATGGAGCCAAGGAAAAGATCGTCGGGGATCAAGAATACAGCATCGACACGGCGAACCATACGGCGAGCGCACCGGATGTCTACATCAACGGCTATCAGTTCCGCAATCACACGGCGACATACAGCGAGGCGACCGCTCATCCCGACGCATGGGCAGGGCGCACGGCGAGCGGACAGACCGTCACGAACAACCAGCTGACCTTCACAGGGAATGCAACGAACGCCTACGGCGGACTCGTCGAGAACAAGAAACACAACAGCGACGGCACGTATCAGACGGCGGGTTCTGCGACAAAGAACACGCTCGATGTCACGGGCGGCACACTTGCCAATGCCTACGGCGCAAAAGTCACGGCAAAGAACGGCAGCGCCGATGCGAACAACGTCCATATCGGGAGCACTGTCACGGGCTCCGTCTACGGCGCGGAACTCACGGGGACGGGCATCGGTGACGCGACCAAGAGCACCGTCAAGATCACTGCCGGAACGGTCGGCGGCGATGTCTACGGCGGCAAGGTCGCAGGAACAGGCGCAGCGACGGGGCATACCATCAACCTGTATGGCGGAGCTGTCACAGGCAGCGTCTACGGCGGACACACCGCATCGGGGGCGACCATGGGCAACACCGTCAATCTCGGCAGCGGCACCACAAACAGTGTCACCACCGTTACGGGTACCATCTACGGCGGCAATCAGACGGCGGACACCGATAACGTTCTGAACGTCAACACCAACGCGACGGCGGGCAACATCGCCAATTTCGGCATGGTGAAGTTCAATTTCAACAGCACATTCAACCAGGCGAATCCCATGCTGAAGCTTGTCGGCGGTGCTGTGACCAACCTCGACTGGAACAAATTTATCCACACAGGGGATGCACCGAGCGGACAGTCCGTGCTGATGGAGAACAACAGCAACATCATCCTCAGCAACTATCGCGGTGCGAAGGAAATCTCCTCGAACGGAACGCATGAGTACACCATCGATACCGACACAAATGCAGCAACGGCAAAGCAGATCCTCTACGGCGGCTACCAGTTCAAGGATGCCAATACCACACCGACGACCGGCGATACGGGCAAGGATGTCTGGGCGGGACGCTCCGTCATCGGCAATACCACGACCAAGAACACCCTCACGATCAACGGCACGAACCATCGGGATGCCTACGGCGGCTGGACGGCGGGGACGGGCACGACCGCTGCGGCAAAGAACGACAGCACCGTCAACACCGTCAACCTCAAAGCGGGCTCCGTACGCAGCATCTACGGCGGTTTTACCTCCGTACAAAGCGGAAACGCAACGGGCAACAAGGTAAATATCGCGGGCGGCAGTGTCACCGGAACGGTACACGGCGGTTCTCTTTCCCATGCCGCCGCGACGGGCAATGCCACGGGCAATACCGTCACCATCACCGGCGGCACGATGGGCGATGTCTACGGCGGCTTTACGGCAGGGACGGGAGCTACTACGGGCAACACCGTCAACCTTGGCAGTGAAGCAGATGCCGTTGCTTCGAGCACCACAATCGGCACCATCTACGGCGGCAACAAGGCGACCGCAACGGACAACACGCTCAACGTCTACGACACAGTCACGGCGGGCAACATCAAAAACTTTGACCAGGTGAACTTCAAGTCGACGAGCC
>NZ_DBHIVL010000006.1:44810-48213 GCF_057271695.1 Centipeda sp. (in: firmicutes) | reverse complement strand
GCAGCGAAAAGAGCAGCGGTGCCTCATAGCTGAGCATCTGCCCGACGATGCGCATACCGCCGATGAACGAGTATTTATTGTTCGACGCATAGCCACCCATCAGGAACGGCAGAACCGCCTGTCCCGAGACGGCGAACAGGAGGAACACGCCCACGTTCACATCGGCGAGCACCGCGCCCGCATCGAACGGGAAGAACGCATAGGCGAGTGCCGCAGGCACAAAGAGCAGTGCGGGCGAGAGTGCCCAGACAACCTTGTCCGCACCGGCGGGCATGATATCCTCCTTGCTCATCAGTTTCAGCATATCTGCAATCGGCTGGAGAAGTCCGAAGCGTCCCCCGACGCGGTTCGGACCGATGCGCACCTGGATGAACGCACAGATCTTGCGCTCCGCATAGGTAAAGACAATCGCCGCCATCGAGATGATCCCGAGCAGGATTGCGATGCCGACGAAGGTCATGACTAGATCCACCACAAACGGGATCGGCACAACACTGTAAACAGCAGCGCGCAGCGTGAGTGCAATCGCTCCCAAGAAAGAAAGTTCCATCATTTTCCTCCTTTCTCAGCAGTCCACTTCGCCCATGATCGGGTCGATGGATGAATACGCGGCAACCGAGTCACCGATGAACATACCGCAGCACATCGCATCCAACCCCTGCATATTGACGAACGAGGGTCGACGGATGTGGATGCGGTACGGCTTCGTCGTCCCGTCGCTGACAATGTAGAAGCCGAGCTCGCCGCGCGTGCCCTCCGTACGGCTGAACACCTCGCCCTTCGGCGGCTTGATGACCTTCGGTACTTTTTTTCCCATAAAGTCACCCTCGGGCAGACCGTCGATCGCCTGACGAATGATCTTCGCGCTCTCGGCGATCTCATTCAGCTTCACCATGTAGCGATCCCAGTTGTCGCCGTTCTTGCCCACGGGGATGTCGAAGTCAAAATCATCGTAGACGCTGTAGCCATCCACCTTGCGCAGGTCAAAGGCCAGCCCCGTCGCACGCAGGTTCGGCCCCGTCATATTGTAGGACAGTGCCTGTTCCGTTGTCAGCGGCGATGTCCCCACAATGCGGCGGATAAAAATTTCATTACCCGTCAGAAGCTTGTTATACTCCTCAAGAAAAACGGGAACTTCATCGAGAAACGCACGAATCAGCACCTCTGCCTCGGGCGAGATGTCTTCCTTCACCCCGCCGATGCGGATGTAGTGGAAGGTCTGCCGTGCACCGCAAACGAGGTTGAAAATGTCGAGGATCTTCTCGCGGTCGCGGAAACAGTAAAGCATTCCCGTCGACGCGCCCAGATCGTTTGCAAGCGTCCCGATAAAGATCAAATGGCTGTTGATGCGGTTCAGCTCCGCCATAATGACACGGATGTACTCCGCACGCGGCGTTGTCTCAATGCCCGCGAGCTGCTCCACCGCAAGCGCATAGCCGAAATTGTTGTTCATCGCAGAGATGTAGTCAAGGCGATCCGTATAGGGGAGCCCCTGCACATACGTCCTGTCCTCAAGCAGCTTTTCGATGCCGCGATGGAGATAGCCCATGATCGGCGTCGCCCTCACGATGCGCTCACCATCAAGCTCGAGCTGCACCTGCAGAACGCCGTGCGTCGAGGGATGCTGCGGCCCCATGTTAAGCGTGTAGGTCTCGCTGCGTACCATCAGATCCCCTCCCTTCGGATGCGCGGAATGTTCGGCGGAGGCGGCGGCACAAAGTCCTTGCGCAGCGGATGCCCGACGAAGTCCTCATGGTGAAACACGCGCCTGAGATCTGGATGTCCCGTGAACGAAATCCCCATGAGATCATAGACCTCGCGCTCCTCGAACTCCACGCCCGGAAACACTGCCGTTGCCGATGGAACAACAGGCGCATCGTGCGGCAGCGTCACCTTCACCGTCAGCCAATGCATATGCACGGGTGAAAAGAGATGGTAGACCATCTCGAAACGATCCTTCCAGTCGACCGCCGTCACATTCTCCATACGCGTCAGCTGCAGTGCCGTATCGTCACGCAGAAACGTCAGGAATGCGACGAGTTCATCCACGCCGATATAGACTGCGGCACGCGCTGCCTCTGCATCATATGCTGCGTTTGAAAATGCGAGCTTGATGCCGGCAAGTGCCTCCGCAGATAAATAATCATTTCTCATGCGTTCACCGCCTTTGCCGCTGCCTGCTCCGCCCAATAGGCACGCTCGGCTGCAACTCGTTCGGGATGGAGAATCTTCTCGCGCAGCTTGAGCATCCCGTCGATCAGTGCCTCGGGACGCGGCGGACAGCCGGGGATATAGACATCCACGGGCAGAATCTCATCCACGCCCGGCACAACGGCATACGAATCCGCAAAGGGGCCGCCCGCAATCGTACACGCGCCCATTGCGATCACATATTTTGGCTCGGGCATTTCCTCGTAGAGGCGCACAATCGGATCTGCCATCTTCCACGTCAGCGTCCCGGCGACGATCAGGAGATCCGCCTGACGGGGACACGGGCGGAAGACCTCATAGCCAAACCGTGCGAGGTCGAAGCGCGCCGTCGCCGTACTCATCATCTCGATTGCACAGCAGGCAAGCCCCGAGGACAGCGGCCAGATCGAGCTCGCGTGCGCCCAACGCAGGAGCTCGTCAAGTTTCACCACGAAGACATTGTGACGCAGGCTTTCGGGTACGCGATCCGCTATCTCCATGAGAGATCCCCCTTTCGCCATGCGTAGGCAAGGCCGAGCGCAAGAATACCGACAAAGACAAACATCTCAATGAGCGCAAACAGTCCGAGCATCTGAAACTCGACCGCCCACGGATAGAGAAACACCGTCTCGATGTCAAAGACGATGAACAGCAGCGCGTAGAGGAAATACCCTGCACGATACTGCACATACGGCGAGCCGATCGGATCAACGCCGCACTCGTAGGGAATGTATTTCTGCGGTGACGGCTGCTTCGGCTGCAACAGAAATGCAGGACCAAGCGCCATGACGGGGAAAAACAGCGCCACCATCAGAAAAATCCCAAGACTTCCATACTCTCCCATACACAGGCCTCCTTATCATATGATTAAATAAATACATAGGAAAAATAAATAATCAGAAACAATAATTGATGGGTAAAAAAATATGTCAAATCAAGTGACACTAGATAAAATTTATAATCGCTGGCAGGTATAATAAAATCCATGTATAATATAACCGAAAAACACTTCTTTTACAAGGAGAGCAAGGAAAAAACTTCTATTTATATTCATTCTTTTTTGCTATTTTGACATCGTTTGAAAGAAGTGGCTTTTCCTGCTATAATCATAAGCAATATCAGGGAACGCTTCGTTGATCGGAGCAACAAGTTCTCCAGCCAGAAGGAGTTTTTTACACAATGCTGTTACACCGAAAATCCGTCGAACTGCTTG